>JALZCF010000484.1 GCA_030863245.1 Chloroflexota bacterium | reverse complement strand
ACTCTACCCTACGCTTCGTCCGACCTTCACGGCACTCACGGGATTTGAGGCGGAAGAGGAGAAACGAGCTTAGTGCCGGGCATCTGAGTCGTAACGAGTATGGGAGGATGGCTCGGATGGTGATAGGGCAGGGGTCAACGGAGATTGAGGGATGGATAGAGAAGAAATTTCACCTAGCGAGCAGGCCCTGAACGAGTTTGTCGGGCGCGTCGTGCTCCCCCACTGGGCGCCGGTACGACTCTCACATGAGGCTGGACGGCTCACCGATGTAGCAGCCGCGGTCGCAGAACAATTTCGTCGCGCGGGGATTGGTGAGCAGATCCAGCCAGGTACCCAAGTGGCCCTGACCGCGGGAAGTCGCGGCATCGGGCAGATTGACGAGGTGCTGGCCGCAGTTGTAGCCGAGATTCGGGCGCGCGGGGGAGAGCCCTTTATCGTCCCGGCTATGGGCAGCCATGGTGGTGCGACCCCTGCGGGGCAGGTCGAGGTGTTGGCTCACTACGGCATCACTGAGGAGCGAATGGCCTGCCCCATCCGCTCCTCAATGGAGGTGGTGGAACTGGGCCAATTGGCAAGCGGTGAACGGTTGTACACGGACCGCATCGCCTTCCAGGAGGCGGACCTGATCATCCCCATCGCGCGGGTGAAGGTCCACACCGATTTTCACGGTCCATACGAGAGCGGGCTCTACAAGATGCTCGCCATCGGCTTGGGCAAGCAGCACGGTGCCGATGCCCTCCACGCTAGCGGCTTTGAAAGCTTTCCCCACCTCATCCCGGCGGCCGGGCGTGTTGTATTGGAGCGGCTGGCCGTTCCATTCGGCATTGCCCTCGTTGAGAATGGCTACGGGAAGCTGGCACTGTTGGAAGCGATTCCGGCGGCGGAGATCGACACCCGCGAGCGCGAGTTGCTGGAAGAGTCGCGCCGCTTGATGGCGCTCCTGCCACTGGAGCGGGTAGATGTCCTAGTCGTTGACCAGATTGGCAAGGATATCAGCGGTGCCGGTATGGACCCCAACGTGGTGGGCCGGTACTACAATGAGAAGTTGCCGACCGGCCCTGCTGTCCAGCGTATCGTCGTACTCGACCTGACGGAGGCTACAGAGGGCAACGCCACGGGGATCGGGATGGCGGAGTTTTGCACCGCGCGGGTGGCAGGTAAGATAGACTACGCCAAGACCTACATGAACCAGTTGACAGCCAAAACCCCGGAGGCGGGGAGGTTACCTATCGTCGCGCCGAACGACTGCGTGGCGATCCAGATGGCGATTCTTAGCCTGCGGCGGGTGGACCCGCGCGCGGTGCGGTTGTTACGAATCAAGGATACAAAGGACCTAACCTCCGTATGGGCATCGGAAATGGCCTTGCCAGAGCTGCTGGCGACCGGGCGTGCGGAACAGCTCGGGCCGCTCGAGGCGCCGGCCTTTGACGCGGATGGCAACCTGCGGTAGGCAGATTATTGAAGTCAATGGTGGGCAGGACATGCCCTAGAGAGGAACACCTCCTTGAGTAACATCAATATAACCTTCGTAGATTCCGCCCCCCCCAGCGCAATGCCGCTGCCGGAGGTGGCGATCCGCCTCCACCCACGGGACGACGTGGCGATTGCGAAGGGCCATCTGCCTGTAGGGACGCGCCTCCTCCTCGACACTGAGGGGGTACCGACTGAAGTACGGGTGGAACGGCTTATCCCCAGTGGTCACAAAATCGCGCTCCGCGATCTCGACCAGGGGGAACCGATACGGCGATACGGGCAGATCATCGGCTTCGCGACCCAGCCCATCGCGACCGGCGAGCATGTGCACGTCCACAATCTGGGCGTCCACGAGTTCGAGCGCGATTACGCCTTTGGGGTGGATGTAGTTCCCGTCACCTCCACGCCACAGGGCGAGCGACGCACCTTCCTGGGCTATAAAAGAGCAGGCGGGCGGGTCGGCACGCGCAACTATATCGTCATCCTCTCCTCCGTCAACTGCTCGGCGCATACAAGCCAGGCAATCGCGCGCGAATTTACAGAGGAGGTGCTCGCCGCCTATCCCAACGTGGATGGCGTCATCGCGCTGACCCATCTATCCGGTTGCGGGAACCGGATAGGCGGCGAGGACTACGTGCTTCTCCAGCGCACCCTCGCCGGGATGGCCCGCCACCCCAACATCGGTGGCTACCTGATGGTTGGGTTGGGCTGTGAGGCCAACCAGATCAACGCCCTGGTTGAGAACTACGATCTGATGGGGCGCAACGGCGGCGAGGTGCGCCAGGCGATGCCGACGCTGGTGATTCAAGAGCTGGGGGGGATTCGCAGGACGGTAGAGGCGGGTGTTGCCGCCATTAAGGAGCTGCTACCGGACGTCAACCAAGCCCAGCGTACCGTCCAGCCCATCTCTGAGTTGATGCTCGCCCTCCAGTGTGGCGGGAGCGATGGGTGGTCGGGGGTAACCGCGAACCCCGTGGTTGGCCTGGTGGCTGATGAAATCGTGCGCCAGGGGGGCACGGTAGTCCTCGCAGAAACACCGGAGATTTACGGCGCCGAGCACCTGCTCACGCGGCG
>JALZCF010000465.1 GCA_030863245.1 Chloroflexota bacterium | reverse complement strand
CCTCCCTTCGATCTACTTCCCTTCCTGTTACGCGGGCTGCGCACGACGCTGGAAGTTACCCTCTTCGCTGCGATCCTGGCCCTCATCGTGGCAATTATCGCGGGTGCGGCGCGCTCATCGGATAATCCAGTCGTAAGAGCGATCAGTGGCTTCTACGTCGAGATCTTTCGTGGCACCTCCGTGCTAGTGCAGATGTTCTGGATCTTCTTCGTTCTGCCGCGCCCCCCTTTCAATCTCGAACTTTCGCCCTTCGTCGCAGGCGTGCTCGCCCTGGGCTTGAATGTGGGAGCCTATGGGGCGGAGGTGGTTCGTGGGGCGATCAACGCGGTACCCAGAGGGCAGGTCGAGGCCGCCATCGCGCTGAACTTCTCGCCCATGCAACGGCTCTTTCGCATCATCCTGCCCCAGGCCATGGTCCGCATTATCCCGCCTTTCGGCAACCTGCTCATCGAGCTTCTGAAGGCGACCGCCCTGGTCTCGCTCATCACCCTTTCCGACGTCACCTTCCAGGCCCTCTCACTCCGGCAGACCGTGGGTCGCACCACTGAGATCTTTGTGCTCCTCCTTCTCCTCTACTTCGCGATCGCCTATCCCCTCACTCTGGGGGTCCGATGGTTTGAGCGCCGACGCACATGGGCCTAATGCGAGTGCGGAATGCGGAATGCGGAGTGCGGAATACGACCTGCCACCTGCCACCTGCTGCCTGCTCGGTCGAAGGTGGAGATGCGTTGCTGCGAAGCTGGGGTGATTCTGTGTTAAGAAAGGAGGCTCGTGGGGATGGAATTCTTTGACCTGGAGTTTGCTGTCGAGATCTCACCTCTCCTGCTGCGGGCGATGGGGGTGACCATCAGAGCCACCTTTTTCGGCTTCGCGATTGCTGCTGTGCTAGGGTTGCTGCTTGCCATCGGCCGTCGGGCCGACGCCAAATGGATCGCGTGGCCGGCGAGCGCCATTGTGGAATTCGTTCGCAGCACGCCGCTGCTCGTGCAACTCTTCCTTCTGTTTTATGTGCTCCCCAGGTATGGGTTACGCCTGCCTGCCTTCACGCTCGGCGTCATTGGACTGGGTCTACACTACGGTGCCTACACCTCCGAAGTGTATCGGGCAGGCATTGACGCGGTCGAGCGCGGACAGTGGGAGGCAGCAACCGCGCTCAACTTTTCGATCGTTCAGAAATGGACCCGCATCGTCCTGCCGCAGGCCATCCCGCCAATGATCCCCGCACTCGGTAACTATCTGATCGCGATGTTCAAGGAAACCCCCCTCCTTTCAGCGATCACGGTAGTCGAGATGTTCCAACGGGCCAAGATCATTAGCTCGCAAACCTTTCAGCCATTAGAGCCGTACACCATGGTCGGCCTACTCTTTTTCCTGCTCAGTTATCCATCTGTCCTGATACTTCAAAGACTGGAGAGTCGCTTTGTCCGCTCAAGTTGAAGATCGAGAACCTCTATCGCCCACTCCCATCGTCCGCTTTGAAAGAGTCAGCAAATCCTTCGGGGATATACACGTTCTGCGCGAACTGGACTTCGAGGTCGACCGTGCGGAAAAGGTCACCATAATTGGCCCGAGCGGCTCCGGCAAAACCACCATCCTCCGGGTGCTGATGACACTGGAGGAGCCCGACTCGGGCGTGATATGGGTGGAGGGAGAGCCTCTATGGCATCGAAGCGTCAATGGGGAACTGGTGAAGGCCAACGAGAAGCACCTGCGGAAGGTGCGCGGGAATATCGGCATGGTCTTTCAGCATTTCAATCTCTTCCCCCATATGACCGTTCTCCGCAATGTTACAGAGGCGCCTATTCACGTCCTCGGAATGGACAAGGAAACCGCGGTCGAACGCGCCAAAGAGCTACTCGACATGGTGGGTCTGGAGGGCAAGTTAGATGCCTATCCCTCGCAACTCTCTGGCGGGCAGAAGCAACGCGTCGCGATCGCGCGAGCCCTTGCCATGCGTCCCAAGGTCATGCTCTTCGATGAGGTAACCTCCGCGCTCGACCCTGAACTGGTAGGAGAAGTCCTCGCCGTCATCCGTGATCTGGCATATACTACACAGATGACGATGCTCCTCGTCACGCATGAGATGGGCTTCGCGCGCGAGATCTCCGACCGCATCGTCTTCTTCGACAGTGGCCGCGTTGTGGAACAGGGACCGCCGGAACAGCTTTTTACCAGCCCCCAACACGATCGGACCAAATCATTCTTGACAGCGATACTGAAGCATTGACCTTGCACACATCATTCAAGGGAACTCGCGATGAATCCTAATGTCGACCTGACTAAGGCGATGGATATCTTGCATACGCGCTTTGGGGAGCGCATCGAGGAGGGGCACGACGAGGGGCTTCGCATGATGGCCGAGGCGCTCCAGGAAGCTTTAGGCCTTGCGAGTGAGAGAGCAGAGGAGACAGTCAAGGCGCTGGAGGCAGCGCGCTCGATCCGCTGGGTTCAAGAGCCCACACCCGATGACACGCTCTCCAAACCTGTGGACGCCACCGATGAGCAAGATGTCGTGCTGGAACGGCGCTTTCAGGCTCCGAGTGGGAAGGTTCTCGCCGGCATACCGGTGGAGGGAGGATGCTGGGACCTAACGTAGTGCGCCATGCCGATACCCTCCGCGTTGGCGATCCGCCTGGCTTCAAGAAGGCAGCGCGTCGCCCCTCGGTCACTCTCCCCGATAGAGCTCAACGGCATTTAACTTGCTTCCCTTTGCCTTGAGATCATCCTGTCTAGTTAGGAGATATTATGCCTGACGAGAACGTACCACAATCCCCGGAGGAATATCCTGAGGATGTGCGAGAAGAGCTGGATCAGACCGATATGACCCATGTGGGCGAGGCGCGTGAGGATGGTGATGAGGAGATGGACGACCACATGGGTGCCCGAGAAACAGAAACCACCTCCGCCACCCCGCCCATGACTGGCCCTTCAAAGCTGACCAAGGGCACAACGGAGGATATGGGCATCGAGCCACGTGAGGAGCTAACAGGCGGGTAGCATAGCGAGAAAGTTCTTGCTGTGCGTCATTGCAGGTGGTATACTTTTTTCCATAGTGCAAAGATGCACAAACGAGTGGGGCAGGAGTGCTTTTTGATGGAATGTGAAAGCTTTAAACAACCTTTTCACCTGCGTCCCCTCGGCTCCACGGCGTCAAATGTGGTCGGGCTCGCAAGGGTATCCGACCTTTTTTGTTACTTTCCCAAAGAATTCCTATAGAAGCACAGAAGTCAGACGTAAGGTTGGAGAGACCTGTGTTAGCCCCGTCTCCTCAACCTCGCGTTCAGATTAAGGAGGAGTCCGTATGAGCGTGATCGACGTTCAGAGCGATCTGCTGGTCCGGGAGCAGGACGAGATTGTCAACGACTTCGCACTCGTCGCTGCGACCGTCAACGGCACCGGTAGCCAGACCGCCAACCTTGCTATCATTCGCGCCCTCTTCAGGATGGGCCTTCCCGTCGCCGGGAAAAACCTTTTCCCTTCCAATATTGCTGGTCTCCCCACCTGGTACACCATCCGGGTCTCGGAAGACGGCTACACGGCTCGCCGAGAGAAGACAGAACTCTTGGTTGCGTACAACGAGAAGACTCAGGAAGAGGATGTTGCCGCACTGCCACCCGGCGGGGTCTGCATCTACCCGCTGGATTGGAGCAACTTTGAGGAGACGCGCAACGACATAATCTACTATGGCATTCCCGTTAAAGAGTTTGTGCGGGAGTCAGGCGCTCCCTTCAATCTCCGCGACTATGTTGCGAACATGTGCTATGTCGGGACCTTGATCCATCTTTTGGGGATCGAGTACGACGAGATCGAGGCGGCACTGGCGCGTCACTTCCAAGGCAAGCAGAAGCCTATCAAGCTCAATATGGGTGTGGTGGATATGGCGCTCGAGTGGGCACAGGATAACCTGACCAAGCGCGACCCCTACCGTGTCGAGCGCCGCAATCTCACCGAGGGGCTGATGCTGGTAGATGGCAACACGGCGGGTGCCCTGGGTTCCATCTTCGGTGGGCTGGCCGTCGCCGCGTGGTATCCCATCACGCCTGCCACCTCCTTCGCGGACGCGCTCACGGAGTGGTTCCCGAAGCTGCGTGACACGGAGGATGGCAAGGCAACCTATGCCATTGTTCAGGCGGAGGATGAGCTGGCGGCGGCCGGAATGGTGGTCGGCGCAGGTTGGGCTGGGGTGCGCGCGTTGACGAGTACCTCTGGCCCTGGCATCTCCTTGATGTCGGAGTTCGCCGGGCTGGCCTACTTTGCAGAGGTACCGTCCGTCATTTGGAATATCCAGCGCATGGGTCCGAGCACCGGGCTGCCCACTCGCGTCTCACAGGGGGATATCCTTTCTGCCTACACGCTCAGCCACGGAGATACCAAGCACGTCGTCCTCTTTCCCGCCAACATGAAGGAGTGCTTTGAGTTCGGTAAGACAGCGTTGGATCTCGCCGAGCAGTTGCAGACCCTCGTGCTCGTCCTCTCCGACCTGGACCTTGGCATGAACCAGTGGATGACCGAGCCCTTCGACTATCCCGAAGAACCGCTCCAACGCGGGAAGGTATTATCGGCCGAGGAATTGGAAGCGCTCATCGAGGAGGAAGGTCGTTGGGGACGCTACCGCGACGTGGATGGCGACGGGATCGGTTACCGCACCCTACCCGGCACAGAGCACCCAAGAGCAGCCTACTTCGCACGCGGCACTGGTCACAACGAGTGGGCGATCTACTCCGAGCGGCCGGATGACTGGGAAGAGAACATGGCCCGGCTCGCGCGCAAGCATGAGACAGCACGTGACCTGGTTCCGAAACCGA
>JALZCF010000450.1 GCA_030863245.1 Chloroflexota bacterium | reverse complement strand
GTCTACTATACTGCTCCCAATATCAAACCCCTGTAATTGAGCAACGGAGGCAGTGGTCATATGACAGAGAAAGTGACAGTTCCGACTTACCGCTCTTTTCTCCTTCGACTCTGGCGCGAGGAGGTGACGGAACTAGTGACCGACTGGCACAGCGAGGTAGAGCACATCCAGAGTGGTACGCGCTGGACCTTCGCCACGCTGGCGGAGCTGCTGAACTTCTTGGACCAGCAGGCGGAGCATCTGAACCTGCTGGAGCAATCAAAGCGTACCTGACGTAACCCACCTTACAAGGAAAGGAGTTGGCCACGATGCAGGCTCGAACAACACATCCCATTTTATCATGGGTCGCACCACTGCTACTCACTCTAACAACAGTCATCACGCCGCTCCTCATCGATGCGCAGCCCCGCCCCCTCGTGGACCCGCTGCGCTGCACCACTCCGAGCCAAACCAAGCTCGCCGCGGTGATGGGAGTAGATGGCAACAACCACTTTGACATGACCGGAGAGCCTGATATGGCGGACCCGGCATGTGTAGTCGTGCCTCATTGGTATCAATACTCACCGGTGTGGTATCAGCACTCCTAGAGCCGGTGGCTGACGAGTGGCCCATCGGGGAGCGGAGACGATGTCCGAAATGTTCGTTTTTCGAGAAATTTAGCCTGAAAACCGCCAAAAGCGGACATTTCAGTCTGAAGAATAAAGGAACGGATGATGAGGTGGAGCGTGCGGGGAGTTGGATGCCTAGACGTGTAGACTTGAACCACCCTGGTCTACACGTCTACAGTCTACACTTAGGGCTGGTAAGGGGGCGGGGCGGCGCTACGAGATGCTGGCGACGGTGCGCGAGTTTGCGTTGGAACGATTGGAGGAGACTGCGAGTATTACTGAGCCGAGCCTGCGAATCTAAAGTCGTTCCAGCTGGGCCATAAGACACAAACCGCCTACGCCCACTGCAATATGCAACATGCAACATGCAACATGCAACAGCCCATCTTTAGTTCCCCATGCTCGGCTCTATAATCAAGTTGCTGGACTCAGCCGATGGAATTCTCGTTACTATCTAGCAAAGAACTGATAGTGGTAATAGCCAGCTATGCGCTAGGTTGCTTCTCTACAGGCTATTACTTGGTTCGGCTGCGCACAGGCCAAGACATACGAGAGCTGGGAAGCGGCAGTGCAGGCGGAACCAACGTCGGCCGCGTGCTTGGCCGAGCCGGGTTCGCCGTGACCATGTTCGTCGATCTTATCAAGGGGGCCCTGGCCCTTGGGATTGCTTTGTACCTCGGGGTCACCTCGTGGGTCCTGACGCTCATCATAACTGCGGTAGTGGTGGGACACATCTTCCCGCTCCAGTTAGGGTTCCGCGGAGGGAAGGGCCTAGCCACCGCGTTAGGTGCGATGCTAATGTATGACTTCCGATTACCCATCGTCATTAGCGCCCTCACGCTCCTCCTGGGTAGCCTGTCGAAGCAATTTACACTGAGCCTCATGCTCGTGATTGCCGCCGCGCCCTTGGTGGCGGCCCTGTTCGGGCACACCTCAGCCGAAGCAGGGGGGGTGGCCATGACGGCCCTCTTCATTCTGCTGGCGCATCGAACAAACATCGCTACGGCGCTCAAAGCGCTATGGAGCCAGACTCACCCGTCCAAGTAAGATCGCTGCCTAGAAATGGAGGTATGCTACGTTGTCCACCCAATCGCTCACTTTCAGAATCGCCTCTGAGGAATGGGAGTTTGAGCAGATTCATCAACTCAACTACAAGACGTTTGTGGAGGAAATTCCGCAGCATCCGCCCAATCCGCAACGCGCGCTGGTCGACAAATTCCACCATGAAAATACCTACCTGATTGGCTTGCGCGGCTGGCAGCTGGTGGGCATGGTGGCCGTGCGAGATACGCGCCCCTTTTCGCTCGACAGCAAGCTCGATGATCTTGATACGTACTTGCCGCCACATCGTTCGCTATGCGAGCTGCGGCTCCTGGCTGTCGAAAAAGAGTACCGCAACCCTCGCGTTTTCCAAGGTCTTATGCTGAGGCTGGCACAATACGGCGAGCTTCAGGGCTACGATCTGGCCGTCATGTCGGGGACGGTCCGGCAGCTCAAACTGTACAGGCAACTGGGCTTCGTTCCCTTCGGGCCACTCGTTGGTACTCCAGACGCTATGTATCAACCGATGTACTTCACGCTAGAGGCGTACCAAGTGCTGAATAAGAAGTCCAAGGCATTTCGCTACAGCAGCACCGTAGCCTCGACTGCCACTACCCCCGTCAATTTTCTCCCTGGCCCAGTTGCCATGGCGGAGCCGGTCCGAAAAACCTACAGCGAGCTCCCGGTGTCACATCGCTCTAAAGCCTTTATGGAGGTTTTCGCGCAGACAAAACGCCTCCTATGTCAACTCGCTGGCGCGCGCGCTGTCGAAATCTTTACCGGTTCTGGCATGCTGGCAAACGACGTGATTGCCGGACAATTGTCTCTCATGCAGCGGGTGGGATTGATTCTCGCGAACGGCGAATTTGGTGGCCGCCTGATAGACCACGCCACGCGCTTCGGCTTATCGTTCCACGTGTTGCGTGCGGCGTGGGGCCAGCCTTTCGAATCCGGCGATATTCAGCGCATCCTTGACGAGAAGGCGGATATCGGCTGGCTCTGGGCGGTCCATTGTGAGACGTCGAGCGGCATCCTCAACGATGTGTCCCTGCTCCAGCACCTTTGCTTTGAAAGAGATATTCTCCTCTGTCTAGACTGCATTAGCTCCCTAGGCACCATTTCAATCGATCTGAGCCATGTCTACCTCGCCTCGGGCGCAAGCGGCAAGGGACTACGCGCCTTCCCCGGCTTGTCGATGGTCTTCTATAATCATGAGGTCTCGCCCGCACCCGACGCCCTGCCCCGCTCCCTTGATTTAGGACTCTATGCATCGTATGATGGCGTGCCGTTTACGATTTCATCCAACCTCCTCTATGC
>JALZCF010000447.1 GCA_030863245.1 Chloroflexota bacterium | reverse complement strand
CAGCTGCACTGTTCAGCTCCGTCGCGCTCGTGGGTCTGCTGGGTAGAACGGTTCATGGGCTTATCCAGCGCACACCCGCCCAGCTGTCGCGTTACGGGCCCCTATTTGTCCTCGCCCTCTGGGCAATGGGGCATGCTGCGCTCTACATGGTTTCCAGTGTGACCCCTTATCTGTGGTATTACCTGCCGCTGGTGCCCCTCCTCAGCACCCTCATCGCTATCGGGATCTATGCGCCCGCATCTGGCCTCGCACGCCTATTCACTCGCTCTGTAGAAATAGGGACTAGAACGAGAGCCATCCAGTTAGCGTTCGTGACCATCCTGTTCACGTTCGCGCTACTCGGCCCGGCTGCCTCCTACCGAAAGATACAGGCGCAGTTAGAAAATCCAGTCGAACCTATACAGCCCACCTTAGAGAGTAAGCTGCTGCCCGAAGCGAAGGCGATTCCCTATCGAGTGGCAGGCGAGTGGCTGGCCGCGAACACGCCGTCCGATGCCACGGTTGGCGTGACGGAGGTCGGGATCCTCGGTTACTACAGCCACCGCCCCATGACCGACTTTCTCGGCCTGCTCGACCAGGACATCGCACGCGCGCTGGCCCGCGAGGATCTAGCTTGGGGACTCTATAGCCGCCAGCCTGATTACCTCGTTCTCTCAGCCGTCAACCCTATCTTCGGGTTCGATGTCTATCGCGATCCCTGGTTTCAAGGTACCTACGAGCCCATCCACACCGTGCTCGGTAGTGGCTTTTGGGGCGGCGACCTGACTATCTACCAGCGCAGCACGCCTGCCCCACCACAGGTTGGCTCGGTTGCCGATCTGCCCCACGACCTGGAGCCGCTCCGCTTTCGTTTTGGCGACCTGCTAGAGCTGGTCGGCTTTTCGGCCCCATCCAGCCCTTGGCAGCCCGGTGAACCGACGAGCCTCACCCTTTACTGGCGGGTGTTGAAGCAGCCAGGCGAGAACTACACCCTTTTCGCTCATGTATGGGACGAGGCCCAACGCCTCATCTCTGCTCGCGACGGGTTACCCCTACTGGGGGAGCGTCCCATGACGACCTGGCAGCCCGGCGAGTTACTGGCTGACTACGTGCCCCTCGGTCTGCCACCTATGCCCCTGGCGCCTACCACCCTGCACTTCGGGGTTGGCCTCTACGACTCTACGACGGGGGAGCGAGTGCCCGTCTTTGCTCCAGATGGGATGCCGATCCTCCACAATGAACCGCTCTTCGGCCAGCGCACCCTTTGGCCTGCTGCGCAGCCTCTCCTCCTTAGCACGCAAGCTTATGGAGGCACAGAGCATATGGTTCTCGCCAGCTACGACCTGCCGCACGACGGCCTAACGCGTGGCATGACGACCCTCCTCCAGCTAGATATTCCGGAATGCAGCTGTCCGGCCGAGCTTGCCATTGAACTTTGGGACCCTGACAGCCAACGACTTGTCCTCCAACAGGCGGCCACACTGGAAGCGCCTGGCCGCTTGGACATTCCATTGACTCCAGCTGCTAGTGAATCTGCCTACCGAGTCGACGTACGCCTACGTGCCACCAAGAACGGGGTGCCCTTCTTCTGGCAGGACGCGACGGGTCATCCCCTCACGGACTTGGTGCCCTTGACTCCTCTCTTTCTTAGCGATCCTTGATCGTCTACTTACGCCCATAAGCCTGCTATAGTCCTACAAGGCTTGTAGTAATTGACCGTGACATGAATGGAAGAGTGAGGATGATGCGCCTTTTTACCAAACACGAGTGCGGTGGAGGATGGTGAGGTTCCATCGCCTCCGTACCGCGGATTGGAATGTGTTGGTCTGTGTGCTCTGCGCGCTGCTACTATTTCAACCCTTGCTGCGGGAAGGGCTGCCTGAGACAGCAGATGGGCTGGTACACCTGTACCGCGCCGGCTTGTGGCGGTGGACGTGGAACGAGGGCATTTTCTGGCCACGGTGGCACACGCTGCTCTACCAGGGGTACGGCTACCCCTTGCCCAACTTCACCCCGCCCGTGCTCTACCTGCTCAGCAGCGCCTTCAGCTTCGGGACGGAGCACATCCTGCCAGCGTTCAAGGGGGCCTTATTCGTCGCCTGTCTGAGCTATCTCTTGGGCATGTACGTTTGGGCCCGCGATATTTTGGGAAGAGCTGCGGCACTCGTGGCGGCCGTGGCGTATGGTTTTGCTACCTACCGCTTTCGAGAACTGTACTTTCAGGGCAACTACGCGCAATTCCTCGCCTGGAGCCTCTTTCCGTGGGTGTTATTTTTCTTCTATCGCCTGAGTGTCCGGCCGTCACGGCGGTACCTCTTGGGGGCATTCTTCAGCTACGCTCTCCTCTTGTTGACCCATAACATTAGTGCGATGCTCTTCTCGCCGTTGCTGGGCGTCTATGTGCTATGGCACACGTGGAGGAACCGCCGGAGCCGCGGGCGGTTCTACCCCCTTGCGGCTCTTGTCGCTGCGCTCGGGGTGGGTGCGATCTTCCTGCTACCGGCACTCGCAGAGAAGCAATACACCCAAGTCCAGGTACTGACAGAAGGTTACTTTGATGTCGCCGAACACTTTGTGATGCCTGCAGAGCTCCTCGCATCGATCGCGCTCCTTGATTCGCGTGCCGCCAATCCTCCGCTCCCCTTCACTTTCGGACGACTGCACCTCACCCTCGCTCTCATTGGCGCTCTCGCCTGTGCCTGTCGCTCCCTCCCTCGCACGACCCGCGCCCACCTCCTGCTCGCCTTCCTGTCAGTACTCGGGTTGTCCTGGCTGATGACCCCCGCCTCGCTGCCCGTGTGGCGCACGGTGCCCGGTATGGCCTTCGCGGAATTTCCCACGCGCCTGTTTGGACCAGCACTTCTCTTTTCGTCCTTTCTAGTCGGTGCTGCCCTACTCTGGATACGCCGCTGGCACCGCCTCACCTGGCTGGCAGTGCCCGTTGTTGCGATCGCGCTGATCCTGGCGGTCGCCCCTTACCAGTTCCCGCGCCCCTTCATCCACTTGGAGGTTACCCCTGGTAGCTTCGTCCGCTACGAGAGGGAGTTCAGCCAGATCGGCACCACCTCGGCGAGTGAGTTTCTCAGCATCTGGACCAAGGAGCGTCCCAGCCGTCCGGCCGTCACGCCAGAGCTGACGCGTAATGCGTTGGCCCGTCAGTCAGCAGGTGTGAAGGCGGAAGTGGTAGAGAGCACGGCCCATTCCCTCACCCTGCAGACAAGAGTGGCAACGTCTACGACCGTCACGCTCGCCCAGTTCTACTTTCCCGGCTGGCGGGCGTGGCTGGACGGTGCGCCGATCAGCATTGAGCCAGCCGCCAACACCGGTCTGATCCGCCTCACGCTCCCACCCGGCAGCCACGAACTACACCTTCGCTTCACGGATACGCCACTGCGCCGCGTGGCAAAAGGCGTAACCGTGGCCGCTCTTATAGCGGTGACGCTCCTCGTGCTGCAACGAGGCACATGGCAGCCGTATCGCCTCCGGAGAAGCGCGGTAACCGTCCCTGCACGGTACGCGCCGCTTAGCTTGGCACTTATCATCCTTGCCATGTTTACGCTCAAGGTCAAGGGACTGGGCGACCACCCCTCTTGGTTCACCCTCCATTCTCCCGCGGGGCAGGCGCTTCCTGCTGAATTCCAGAGCCAGGTGGGGGTGACGGATGAGATTGAACTCCTGGGGTACGACGTTGATCGCATGACGGTGAAACAGGGCGAGGAAGTACGGCTGCGCCTCTACTGGCAGGCCAAGCACCCGCCCACGAACGATTACGCCTCCTTCGTGCACCTGAGAGC
>JALZCF010000434.1 GCA_030863245.1 Chloroflexota bacterium | reverse complement strand
AATCTGGCTCCCGTCGGGCCCCGGGAAGGTCTTTGTCAGATTGGATGCCTGGATGATTGCCATCTGGTTGCTCTGTTACCCCAGTCGTACGCCGTAATCCTTGCTCGCGTAGTCGTACAGCTCGTTTGCTGCCTCGATAGCTGGTTCGGTGACAAGGCCTCGGTATTTGGCCTTGATCTGACTGAGTTGGATCATAAAGCGGATCGAGCCAAATTCTACGTGTCCATAGAGGCTCAGCCGCTCCTCACGCTCCAGAAGCGTGAAGTGGCCGAGAAACTCTGGGAAGTGACGATGTAGGTGAGCCGCGGCTGCCTCAAGGTCATCGACAACGAAGCCAAGGTGGTGAATTTGGCTCGGCGCGGGTGGGGCAAGTGGCGCATCCGGATCGAAATCGAACAAGAAGAGTGCGGTATTGCCGCTCGTCACCACCGTCAGATGCTCGTCGTCGCGCACCACCTGCAGACCCAGTCCCTTACTGAAGAAACGCGTGGCTGCCCCGCGGTCCTCAAGAGCAAGTGCGAGATGATCGAAACCGTAGTTGGTAAAGGAGCGCTTCTCCTTCATGTTCAGTGGCATAGCCTCCAGTTCGAAGTTGGCATCGCCATAGTGCTCTACGATCTCGTAGAGGAACATGTCGGGATAGATCAGATCGTCGTCCTTGTGGATGGATAGACGGTGATTGGTCAGCAGTTCCGCCGGCAGTAACTTGTCCAGCGCAAGATGCACGACATCATTAACCGGCACCTCGCCGCGGTAGCTCTCGCCGGTAGGGAGGGTGAAGGAGACAGTAGTCATATCCATGCTGTAGTGGCTCCAAATCATGTGGCGACGACGTGGTGCGTGGTGCGTGGTACGTGACCTTCCATCCAAGGTCCCCAACTATCGTTCCTTCACCACGCAGCATGCAACATGCAACATGCAACAGTTTACTCTTCCCACTCAACGGGACCACCCAGCTCCTCGACCGCCTGCTCGGCGTAGGTCGTGTTGATGAAGGGTGTGAGATCGAGCGGTTCGTCGTAGTTCAGTTCGCCCTGCTCCATGAAGAAATCCTGCAGTGTTTGCAGGTCCTCGACCGGCACCGTGCCGTTGGGATCGTGGTAGGAACGGTTAGCTTCCGCTACGATGTCGGCGGGAATGCCCGTGTACTCTTCGATGATGGCAAGGTTCTCCGGATCGTACCATCCCTCTCCGTTGAGATCGCGCGCACCGCGAAGGAATGCCGTGACGAAGCCCTGGGCCAACTCAGGGTTATTGGTAGCCCACTGCTCGTTGAGCAAGACAACGGTCGGCGTGACGCCGTCAAGAAAATCCTCGCTCAAGCGGGTGACGAGTCCTTCCTGCTCCGCGAAGGTAACCAGCGGCTCGCCAAGAATCGCCCCGTGGAGGGTCCCGCTCTCCAGTGCGGCCGCTACCTCACGGAAGCCAACGCCGATCACCTCGACGTCGTCAAAGTCCAAGCCGCCCTGCTGCAGCGCCCTCCACAGCCAGTACTCTGTCGCAGAGCCCTTCGAGTTCGTGGAGACAACCTTACCGGCCAAGTCACTCATCTCTGTCAACTCGCCGCTCTCGTAGCGCTCCCGGCTGACGACAAAGGGGCTGGTAAGCGGCGGTCGCTCCGTGTGCATGGGGGCAACGATTTCAAACTCGACCCCCCGTGCGGCAGCGTTCAACAGCCCGGCGCCGATGCCACCGCCGGCCACCTCAAAGTTCCCGGCGGCTAGCTGCACCACATTCTCCGTGCCCCCCTCCACGGGCATCAACTCCACGTCGAGGCCTGCTTCCGCAAAGTACCCTTTATCGAGGGCGATGAAGAAGGGAGCGTAGATCGTGACAGGTACGATCCCAACGCGGACCAGTTCGAGCTCCTCGGTGCCTGTATCTGTGTTCTCGACGGGTTGCTCGACCCCCTCCACCCCTGATGCTGGGCTCTCCTCGGCAACGGCCGCGGCTGAACCCTCTTCGGCCTCGGTTGTGGCGGGTACCGTACCACCACACGCGACGGCTAAAAGAGCAACAAGCAAAAGAATCCAAACGTGCTTTTTCTGCACAATGCCCCTCCTCACTCCTGTTTGTGAATTCTGGCACAAGTATGATAGCAGTTTCGTGACCGTTACGAAAGTGCTCTGTGCCACTCCACTAATCACCTGGTAGCAAATGAGAGGGTTCTCGAAAGAAAATGAGAGCTTATACTTCCTCCGACACGTCCAATGCATGGACCAGCTCGCGCAGGAAGAGTTCGGCGTCGGTGACGAGGCCGATGGCCTGCCAGGAGCCGCGGTCCGCGAGCTTGGTGACGGTGGCAGGGTTGATGTCTACGGCGACGGTGCGAACGTGGGCGGGGAGCATATTGCCGGTGGCGATGGAGTGAAGCATCGTTGAGATCATCAGAGCGATGCCAGCTCCTTTCACCGCCTCACGCATTGCCTCCTGGGCCTTGACGACGTCGGTGATGACATCTGGCAGTGGGCCATCATCGCGGATCGAGCCTGCGAGCACGAGGTCGATCCCTTTCTTGATTGCCTCGTACATGATCCCTCGTGTGAGGACACCTTGTTCTACGGCATCACGGAGGGAGCCCGCAAGGCGGATGGTGTTGATCGCGCGCATGTGGTGGTGGTGTCCTCCCTCGACCGGCACCGATGTCTCTAGGTTCACGCCGAGGCTTGTACCGTGTAAGGCTGCCTCCACATCGTGAACGGCAATGGCGTTGCCGCCAAGCAGCGCATCGACGTAGCCATTACGAATCAAGGTGGCGAGGTAGGGCGCCGCACCGGTATGCACGATCGCCGGACCGGCGACCACGATGATGCGCTCGCCGCGTTCCTTCACCTCCCGCATCTCCCGCGCGATCGCATGGATGGTCAGCCGCTTCGGTTTCTCTGACGACACCTCCGAGTTCATAAAGGAGAAGGTCATCTCTGCCTCGCGCGAGCGCTCGATCGGATGGACGCGTACCCCCTCGTGGCCGACGACGACCTGCTCGCCCTCTTTCACAAAGAGCATGGGTACCCCGCGCGCGCGAGCAGCCTCCCGGTCCACAACGATCGCAACGTCCATCTCGATATCGTCGACCCGCACCCACTCGCCGTCGAGACGAACGTCGGTGGGCAAGTTGGTCGTGCTATAGAAATCCGGGGGAAGCGCACCGTCTCGGGGAGCAGGCTTGCTTTTCACATCCTCGGTCGTCACCAACTCCGCCCCGTGATCAGTCAGTTGCTCGAGAATCCGGTTGAGATGTGCCTCTGTCTCTCCAATAATCCGCAGGCGAGCAAAAGAGGGATCCTCTTTATGCTTCCCGACCCTGATTTCTTCCACATCGAATTCGCCGCCCAGATCCATCACCGTGTCGAACACACGCGGTAGGATCAGGGAGTCGATGATATGTCCTCGTAGCACAATCTTTTCGCTGAAACTCATATTTCCTCATTTCTTCATTTCTTCGGCATGATCAGCCTGAGGGATAGGGGGATTGTAGTCAGGATCGTGGTGTTGCATATTGCATGTTGCATGTTGCATGTTGCATGGATGCTAGGCGCTAGCCAATCGTTTGCAGCTTGACTTTACAGTTAGCCGACAAGGAAACAAAGGTGCGCTGGTTGCACAGGCATCTGTTGGCTCACCGTACAAATGAATCCTGCATATATTCACCCTACCCTTGACCAATAATCCAAGCAGGATGCGCAGAAGAACAACGCGCCACGCACCATCCAATATGCAATATGCAACATGCAACATGCAACACTCTTCAGAACTAGCATCGCCAGCCACGCGTCCCTATAATCATGATGAAGAGAAAGAGATGATCAAAAGTAGTCGTTCTGAGGAGTGGCCATGCAATTCACGCTGAATGGTGAACAAAGGGAATATCGTGGGGAGCCGGACCTGCCGTTGCTGACGTACCTGCGCGAGATCGAGGGTATCACGTCGGCCAAGGATGGGTGTGCACCGCAAGCCGCGTGTGGCTGTTGCGTGGTTCAGCTGAATGACAGGGCGGTCCTCTCCTGTGTCACTCCGATGGAAAAAGTAGTAGATGGTTCTGTGACGACAACTGAGGGCCTGGGCGAATACCGGCAAGAGGTCTTTGCCAACGCGTTTGTCTCGAAGGGAGGGGTACAGTGTGGTTTCTGTATTCCAGGGATGGTGATGCAGGCCAACGTGTTGATCGGCAAGAATCCGGAGCCGAGCCGCGCGGAGATTGAACAGGCGCTCACGCCACATCTCTGCCGTTGTACGGGCTACAAGAAGATCGTGGAAGCTATCTCCTGCGCGGCGCGGGCGATCCGGAATGAAGAAGAGGTGCCCTTGCCAGAGAGTGATGGGCGGATCGGTTCGCGCCATCCCAAGTACCAGGCCACGAAGCTGGTCCTCGGGCAGCACCACTATGTCGACGATATCAAAGTCGAAGGGATGCGCTACGGCGCGCTCAAGCTCAGCGACTATGCTCGTGCCAGGGTCCTCGCTATCGATACGAGCGAGGCGGCACAAGTGCCGGGCGTGATTCGTGTCTTTACGGCAGCGGATGTGCCAGGGGAACGCTACATAGGGTTGATCCGGCAGGACTGGCCACTCATGGTGGCGGCTGGGGAGAGCACCCGCTACGTCGGGGATGTGCTGGCTGGCGTGGTGGCCGAGTCGGAAGCGATCGCGCGAGAAGCGGTCGGGTTGATCCGGGTGGAGTATGAGGTTCTGGAGCCGGTTACCGACGTGCATGAGGCGATGAAGGAGGGGAGTCCATCCGTTCATGAGGGCGGTAACGTGCTGTCCAAGACCGTCACGAGCCGTGGTGATCTGGACCAGGCCGTAGCAGAATCGGCCTACACCGTACGGGGTATCTTCCAGACCCAGATGATCGAGCATGGCTTCATGGAGCCGGAGTGTGCGATTGCCTACCCCACGGAAGAGGGGGTAGAGGTGCTCTCCCAGAGCCAGGGGGTCTTTGAGGATCGGAACCAGATTGCAAGATTGTTGGGCCTACCGTCGGCGCGGGTACGGGTCAAGCTGG
>JALZCF010000431.1 GCA_030863245.1 Chloroflexota bacterium | reverse complement strand
TTGTAGATCGTACCGATAGTGAGCCCACGCTCTACAGCGATCTCGTCGGGTGTGTGCCCTCGTTCCATCAGATGGAGCGTTTCCACAACTGTATCGGTCACCCGCTTCGCTGAGAGCTTTTTGGCTGTGGGGATGGGCTCGCCGGTGATCGTGGTGATCGGAACGGCAAGCCGGCGCTCGACGACCTGGCGGCCGGAGGGTGTAAGGCTAAGGGTAGGGTAACGGCCCGACTCGATCTGGAGGTATCGCTCCCGAACCAGATCATCGATAAGTCTCTGCACATCCTTCTGCCGTACATGACTCAGGATGCCATACTGAGGATGCTCGAAGTACCGCTCCATGCCGGCACCTCGACTACCGGCGAGGAGCTTTGCCAGTAGGGAGCGTCCTACACCATACCCATAGTCGCGATGGCTCCTGAGGTAGTTGACTGCGTCCAGCACGTAAAGCGGCGCTTTCTCCTCGGGGGAGGAGGCAACGCCCAGGATGGTCCGTTCCTCCTGACGCTGGCAGTTATCGCAGCACCACTCTGCCACAGGCGGAGTGGCATCACCGAAGTAATCGAGTAGGTACTGACGGCGGCAGTCATGGGTCTGTGCGTACTCCATCATAACGCCGAGCAGCCGCCGCTTCTGGGTTCGCCGTAGCTCAATATCGTGCATCGGGCCGCTCATATCCACGCGCCCCTCTGCCTCGAGTAGCCGCCAGCATCCACTGTTTCCCTCTTCGCCCAGGTCCTCGACCAACCCTGCCTGTTCCAGCAGGCTCATCCCGATGCGTGCTTTGTGGTCCATCCGCCATTCCAGCAGGGTTGCAAGATGGGAGAGAGCTATCTCGATCCGACCGCCATTGCGTCGCGCCTCGTCACGCACACACACGTACAGGTCGCGGAGTTCGTCTAGGGTGGGGGCATCGTTTTCGATAAACCACTCGTGGAGCCGTGCATCTCCAGGATCGTACAGCACGAGGCAGTGGGCAGGCTCGCCGTCACGTCCCGCCCGCCCGGCTTCTTGGTAGTAGGCTTCGAGCGTGCCCGGTATCGTGTAGTGGACGACGAAGCGTACATCCGGCTTGTCCACGCCCATGCCAAAGGCATTCGTTGCGACGACGATGCTGGCGCGGCCATGCATCCAATCCTCCTGGACCGTCTCCCGCTCCCAGCCGCTCATCCCGCCGTGATAGAAGACAGCACTCCGCTCACACAGCTCGCGCACGAAGCTCGCGACGTCGGTTGCCTCGCGCCGGCGTCCGACGTAGACGATCCCGCACGTGCCCTCTGGCTGCTCCTCTAGGAATGCTTTGAGCATCTGCTGTTTAAGGGTGTCGCCCGGAGTGAAACAGGCATCGAAGCGAAGGTTGGGGCGGTTGAAGCCCGTTACCTGTCGGAAGGGATTTTGCAGGTGCAACTGCTTCTCGATATCGTCCTGCACCTGTGGCGTGGCCGTCGCAGTCAGCGCGGTGATGGGGGGGCGACCCAGCAGCTCGACGAAATCGCCGATGGCATGGTAATCGGGACGGAAGTCGTGGCCCCACTGCGAGATACAATGCGCCTCGTCCACGGCCAGTAGTGCTACCCTTGCCCGCCGCACCGCCTCACGGAAGCCTTGGTTGCGCAGCCGCTCAGGCGCGATGTAGCAGAGTTTCCATTGTCCGTTCGCGAGTCCGTGCAGCCGGATGCCCTGCTCCGTGCCATCAAGGGACGAGTTGATAAAGGTCGCTGCCATCCCGTTGGCCTGCAATGCATCCACCTGATCCTTCATGAGAGCGATCAGCGGCGAGATGACCAATGTGACACCTTCGAGCAGCAGGGCCGGTAACTGGAAGCAGAGACTCTTGCCCGCGCCCGTCGGCATGACAATCAGGCTATCACGTCCACGCATGACGTGGCGCATCGCCTCGAGTTGCCCCGGCCGGAAGGCATCAAAGCGGAAGTGCTGCTTGAGCGCGGCGAGGAGGGTTTGGTCCGGCATGATGATTCGGTCCAAATTGTGGAGACAGTAGGTTTCGTAATGTATCGGAGTAGGGTGTGACGTCTGAGACGTGCCAGATGCGTATCAAAAGGGTGCACGACAGTGGGAAGATAACAGCCCGGGACGAGGTTGTCAAAGCCGACGCTGTCACTCGACACCCATCTCCCGCTTCAGCCTTGCCAGCTCCTCCTCCACTGCCTGCTCGCGCCGCGCACGCTCCCATTCGGCGCGGGGATCGTGAGGAAGGTTGCCCATATCGCGAAGGGTAGCGAGGAGATCATGCTCGACATCATAGACCAGCGCCCGGCCCGCACCTTGAAGAAAGGTGCGGGCAGTGGTGTAATCTCCCTGTTGTTCAGCGATCTGACTAAGGGCGTGGCGAGCCGCCGCGGTTAGTTCGTGCTGCTCGCCCTGGCGTGCGAGACGCTCGCTCTCTCCCAGAGTGAGGGTGGCACGGCCTAGATCTCCGTTCTGGGCGAGTGCCTGTCCCAGGTCCAGGAGCACGAGGGCACGCTCTTCTGGCCGGTTCTCTAGGAGCCGCGCCGCCATAGCGAGGTCAGGAATAGGGGAGTGGTCGTTCGCGAGCAGGAGCCCGGCACGGCGATGGAGGATGAGGGCAGCAGTGCGAGACTCTCCCTGGCGGAGGGCCTGGCGGGCGGCGTCTTGCAGGAGCGTCAGTGCCTGCGAGGGATTCTGTTGGGCGAGGGCAAGCGCCCGTTGGGCAAGCTGGCGCGGTTCCGCGGCGGGCGGAGGAAGGCGTTGCATTGGCATGAGCAGAAAGCGAAACCTCGAGAATTCTTAATATGGTTCATAGGATAACACAAAGGGACAGGTTGGAAACCCGTCCCTTTGTCCCATATCGTGGTCTTTGACCTTCAAGCTCGGACATCAAGCTCTTGTAACGTCTCCAGCTCCTAGATGTCGTATCGGACCCGCTGCCGCTCCTTCGCCTGTTGCTCGCGGATCTTCTCCCACTCGGGGCGCCTGTCCTCCGCCTCGAGGATCTGGCGGAGGTCGTTGATCTGATCGCGGAGGATGGCGGCGCGCTCGAACTCGAGCTCCTGTGCGGCTGCCTTCATTTGCTTGGTCAGATCCTCAATCATACGGTTGAGCTCGTCCTGTGGCACATTGGCAAGACTCTCGACCGCGTACTCCTCCTGTGCTTCTGCCACGCGTACCCGGTCCGTCAGATCTTTGATCGCCTTCGCAATCGTCGTTGGCTCGATGCCATGTTCCTCGTTGTACTGGCGCTGGATCTCTCGCCGGCGGTCCGTCTCGTCGATGGCCCGCTGCATCGAGTCCGTGATGCGGTCGGCGTACATGATCACAGTGCCCTCTACGTGCCGTGCTGCGCGGCCTATTGTCTGGATGAGCGCGGATTCGGAGCGGAGGAAGCCTTCTTTGTCGGCATCGAGAATCGCGACGAGCGAGACTTCCGGTAGGTCCAATCCCTCGCGTAACAGGTTGATTCCGACGACCACATCGTAGACGCCCAGCCGCAACTCGCGCAGGATCTCCACACGCTCGATAGTATGAATCTCGGAGTGCAGGTAGTGCACCTTGATGCCGAGATCGGAGAGATAATCGGCCAGGTCCTCCGCCATACGCTTGGTTAAAGTCGTGACGAGGGCTCGCTCGCCCCGCTTGATCCGCTTGTTGATCTCGCTGACCAGGTCGTCTACCTGCCCCTTCGTCGGGCGCACATGGACTACTGGGTCGAGAATACCGGTCGGGCGAATCACCTGGTCCACGATCTGCTCCGAGTGCTCCCGCTCGAAGGGACCGGGCGTGGCGGATACGTAGATGACTTGGTGGATATGATCCATGAATTCGTCGAAGGTGAGCGGCCGGTTGTCCAGTGCGCTGGGCAGCCGGAAGCCATACTCCACCAACGTTTCCTTGCGTGACCGATCGCCGTTGAACATGCCACGCACCTGTGGCAAGGTCATGTGGCTCTCGTCCACGATCATCAGGTAGTCGTCTGGGAAATAGTCCAGCAGCGTCCACGGCGTGGAACCAGGCGCCCGTTGGGCGAGGTGGCGCGAGTAGTTCTCGACGCCGGAGCAGTAGCCCACCTCTTGGAGCATCTCCAGGTCGTACTTGGTGCGTTGCTCCAGTCGTTGGGCCTCTAGCAGTTTGCCCACCGCACGTAGTTCTGTGAGCCGCTCCTGCAGCTCATCCTCGATGTCACGGATAGCCTCTTGCAGTTTGTCCTCCGGCGTGATGAAGTGCTTGGCGGGGTAGATGTTCAGCGCGATATGCTCCTGGATGATCTCTCCCGTGAGAGCATCCACCTCCGTGATGCGCTCCACCTCATCTCCCCAGAACTCAACCCGGTAGACTGCCTCCTCGTACGCGGGCATAATCTCGAGCGTATCACCACGCACACGGAAGGTACCCCGTTTCAGGTCGTAGTCGTTGCGCTCGTAGTGGATGTCGATCAGGTTGCGCAGCACCCTATCTCGCTTGCGCACATCGCCCCGCTTAAGCTCGACCACGACCTTCCCATAATCCTCAGGCGAGCCAAGACCATAGATGGCCGAGACGGAGGCGACGATAATCACGTCGTCCCGCGTGAAAAGCGCCTGCGTCGCGGCTAGCCGCAGCCGATCGATCTCGTCGTTGATCGAGGAGTCCTTCTCGATAAAGAGGTCGTGCTGTGGGACGTAGGCCTCAGGCTGGTAGTAATCGTAGTAGGAGACGAAGTACTCTACCGCGTTGTTCGGGAAGAATTCCTTGAACTCGGCATATAACTGCGCCGCGAGCGTCTTGTTATGCGCCAGCACAAGCGTCGGCTTCTGGACACGCTCGATGACCACGGACACGGAAAAGGTTTTGCCTGTGCCCGTCGCACCCAGCAAGGTCTGTTGGCGCAGGCCGTCATTGATGCCCTGTACCAACTCTTCAATGGCTTGCGGCTGGTCTCCGGTAGGTTTGAACGCACTTACGACCTTGAATGGGGGCATCACTCTTCCTTTCGCTAGCAGGTATTATCTACAGTTGCTTTGATAGGCGACTGATTATTGTACCATCAAGACGCGACAGAGACACAAAGGATCATGGTGCAGGAGTAAGGATGGGTTGAACCATGTGCCAAATGTGCCAAAATCGCGGTTTTTTAGTCGGAGAAGGCCAATTTTGGCACATTGTCATAAAGTTGCATTTCGGGGTCTCCTCTTGATGGTGGTTGGTGTTTTCCATCGCTGTGATTAGGAGCTGCAGGAGCTATGGGAGCTATAGGAGCTATGGGAGTTGTAGGAGCTTGAAGTTGTATCATCTCTGTTCGTTAAACCCATTGGAGCTTGGGTAGCACGTTTGGTCAGTTGGTCCACCAGCTCTTTTCGTGGAGGTGTATAGGTGGTAGACATCGTTACGACTAGGATACCACAGGGGTGCGACAGAACCGGGCACTGGGGGTCACTTTTTTGTAGCAAAGGCAGAAAAAGTGGTAAGTGTAGACCGTAGAAGTGTAGACCTAGGGCCATGTTGTTCTACACTTCACATAAACTTCCCAAAGGGTAAATGCAAACGACCCTTTTCAACCCCTGTCTACTACCTACCACCCGAAAGTGTAGAGGTGTAGAGGCGTAGAGATGGCTCACACAAGCCATTTTTCTCTACACTTACGGAACGACTACGACCACACGCCGTCCCGCTCCCCGTTCCCCGCACTCTCCACCTCGCAACGCCACCACCTCACCACCTCCCCTTTGCATCCTTGCGTCTTTGCGTCTTTGCGTCTTTGCGTGAGCGCTTTCATCCTTCAACCTTCAGAGAAGAATGTCCGCTTTTCGCACTTTTCAGGCTAAATTTCTGGGAAATCGGACATTTCGGACATCGGACACGCCGCAAAAAATGTCCGACGTCGGACATTTCTCCGACCAGAACTCCCCGATAATCGGACATTTCAGCCATCCCCCTAGCCCCCCGATCCAGGTC
>JALZCF010000416.1 GCA_030863245.1 Chloroflexota bacterium | reverse complement strand
CTCCTATCTGGGGTTCGCCACCAGTATCTTGATTGGCGAAGAGCCAGGAAGTCTCGGCTAAGTGTGCAGCGGCACCGCCCTCGTGCCACCCTGATGCCCCTGCTCCACCCTCAATGGCGCCATTGCTGTTCTTGATGGGCAGAGCTAGGGGTGCGCTGAGTTCCTGCGTATCATTCAGCCACGTGACTTTGTAGGTGGTGCCTGTTCTCGTCCTCCGACCCTTGGGCACCGCAGCGGATCATCGCAACCATGAGCCTTACTGCCTCTGTGTCGTCTAGCTCCTCCGCGCGTGCCAGCGACCGCCACGTCTGGAAGTTCATAGCATGCCCGATCGCAGCCCGCATGAGTTTGCTCGTGTCCTTTTGGGTCTGCCACCCAGCTGCGAGGACTTCACCAATCCGTGCCCACTGCTCGTCATATGGGGCGAGAACCTCAGCGAGCACGGGGAACTGGGGGAGATCGCGCTGCGCTTTGGAGGTCATCTTCTCAGTCCTCCGGTGGTACGCATAGATCTCCGCCAACCCGACCTGCAGCCGCTGCGTAGGGTCGGCTATGCGTTGGAGCGGTGCCGGATCAGGTGGAGGGTTGGCTGCAAGGTAATGACCGGTGCAGGCCGTGAAGAGACTGCGCTCGTCAGGGAAGTGGCGGTACACGGTTGCGCGTTCCACACCTGCTCGCTCGGCTATCGCCCGTATCGTAGTATGTGCCACACCGACAGACTCGTGGAGTTCGACCGCAGCCTCCACGATTCTCCGCCGCGTTTCCTCTTGGTGCTCGGCCCGCCGCTTCAGTTGGTACTTCCTACCCATGGAGTAATTTCCTTGAACACGTGTGTATAATGATATTGACAAGGGGGACTGCCGAGTGTATCATCGTCACACAATCATTATACACTGGTGTACGCGATCTTGCGAAGACCAGTAGTGTAGCCAGGAGGTACGACATGCACACGGCGGATCTGAACAAGCTGGAGATGATCGAGGCCTGGTACGAGCAAGACCCGGCGATGCGAATCACCTTCACGTTCCCCTTTTACGCGGCCACCGGTAACGAGAACTCCTCGGTCGTCTACTTCGAGATCGAGCCGGGGCACTACCTGGGCACCCATACCGACAGTGCCGAGGAGATCGTGTTGGTCCTGTCCGGTAGAGTCGAGGCGAGTCTTGGGGATGAAACTGGGCAGTTATCCGCAGGACAGGCAGTGCTGATTCCAGCGATGGTGCCGCACGGCGTCAGGAACATCGGGCACGAGACCGTGCGCTGCGTCGGCTTCTTCGCGGCAGCCATCGTGGAGTCGACCTTCGATCAGCCGATGATGCCGCTGGGGACGAGGAAGGTCGGCACGCCGCCGGTCGAGAGCGTCGTCTGACAAGCACGTACGAGGAGTGGTCTGGGCTGAGTCCCTGCTCATGCGTCTGACCCGCCGATCTCAGCCAATGCATCAGCAGTACGTAGCGCAGTTGACCAGTCATCCGATCGAATGTCGTGCCGTAATTGTGGTCGGTAGCTCCCCGCGCTATCGCCGGCTGTTATGCGCGGCGCTGACGACGCCACGCTTGCAGTTCTGCATCTGCGGTTGCATCCGATTGTTCTGCATACCGCAGCGTCGTTTGGACATTTTTGTGGCCTAGCCGCTTGCGAATCGTGGCCAAGCTGACGCCTGCATTGACCAGTTCCGTGGCATACGTGTGACGGAGCTGATGTAAGGCACGCATGACGCCGGCGCTGGTGCAGCTAGCGCGCGAAGAGGTCGAGGTGAAGCCGGAGGATGTGGAGCGCCTCTCGCCGCTTGGGTTTAAGCATATCAATCTCCATGGCCGCTATTCCTTCAGCGTTCCGGAGCCAATCATGCCTAGTGAACAGCGTCCACTCCACGACCCGAACGAGCTCGAGGTGGTATGACCTCCCGAACCTTATTCCGGTTTTCTGTTCCGATGATTGTCACGGGCCTATAATGGCACCAGGAAAGGGGCTCATCAGCCATTAGGGGTTCTGCTTCCACACATTCCCCTACCCCTTCAAGTTCTTCAAAAGGAGGTGCTCCAATGTCTGCTCGAGAAACTCAACCTCAACCAGCCGAGCTCAGAGGAATCGACGTCGCTGTACGCCCGCTTCGCGAGCCCGATCTCCCGGCAGCCGACCATATCATGCGGCTGGCGTTTGGTACGTTCCTCGGGCTCCCGGAACCGACGAGCTTCATGGGCGACGCGGGCTACGTTCGCACCCGCTGGAACGCCGATCCGACCGCTGCGTTCGGGGGCGAGGTTGGCGGGGAGCTGGTCGGCTCCAACTTTGCGACGCAGTGGGGCAGCGTGGCGTTCTTCGGGCCGTTGACGGTGCATCCGGACCACTGGGAACGGCAGATTGCCAGCCGGCTCATGGAACCGAACCTCGCGTGTTTCAAGCGGTGGGGCGCGGCCCACACCGGGCTCTTCACCTTTCCGCACAGCCCCAAACACATCCATCTGTACCAGAAGTTCGGCTTCTGGCCGCGGTTCCTCACGCCCATCATGGCGAAGCCGGTCGCACAACCAGGCGGCGAACGATCGTGGTCGCTGTATTCCGAGGTGCCACCGAGCGACCAAGCCGCCTGCCTGAGCGCCTGCCGCGAGCTAACCGACGCCATTTATGCGGGTCTGGATGTCCAGGGAGAGATCCGCGCGGTCGCGGCGCAGGGGCTGGGCGACACCGTGCTGCTATGGGAGAATTCGACGTTGGTCGGGCTTGCAGTCTGTCACTGCGGCGCCGGCACGGAAGCGGGCAGTGGGGTCTGCTATGTTAAGTTTGGCGCGGTGCGGCCGGGTCCGGCTGCGCCCCAGACATTCGATCAGTTATTGGATGCCTGCGAAGGGCTGGCCGCAGCGTGGGGGCTGGCACGCCTCAGCGCCGGGGTGAATACGGCGCGCCACGAGGCGTATCGCCAGATGCTGGCACGCGGATTCCGCACCGAGTTCATGGGCGTCGCGATGCAGCACGGCAACGAGCCGGGCTACAACCGGCCGGAGGTCTATCTCATTGACGATTGGCGCTAACCGGTCTGGAGCAGAGTAACGCTGGTGTCTCCTAGCAAGATACGGCTATGAGATGGACAATGCGTCGCCCAAGAAGGAGAGCACAAAGACGTCTTTTTTGTGCTCTCCTTCTTGCCAGGATTACTCCAGTAGGGATCAAAGCACACCTCCACCACCGCCGTTACCGGCGCATCAACTGGTGCAGGTACGCCGCGAGCACCGGGTCAACCTACCGGCTTCACCGCCGAGTCTGCGGCGCCACACGTGCACAGCTTGAGCTGCTTGCGCAGGCGCTCGACCTCACGCTCGAGCTCCAGCACCCGCTTGCGCGTCTGAACTTCCTCCTGCTGCCGCCCCCGCTCACTCTCCGTGCACTTCACCTTGAGCGGACAGGCGTTACAGGTCTTGGCATCCGCTTGGTAGACAATGTCACGCTCGGTGTACTTAGTGACACGCGGCGGGAGAGGCTCGCCATTAGGACAGAGGTAGCGGTCGTGCTCAGCATCATAGGTAAAGGCGTGCTTCCCGAAGAACGGTCGGCGGTGGTCGAAGTCCGTGAGCGGGGTATAGGCGCGGATGTTGGCGTTCTCCAAGGCGACAATGTTCTCAATGGTGCCATAGGTCGCGTCCCCACATGTGAACTCGGGCTGGAGGTGCCAGCGGAAGCAGACGTGCCAGAGCAGGTCGCGCATGGGCTGGTTGTCCATCACCTCCGAGGGCGTGACTAACGCGTCGAGGATGATGCGCGCTTTGCCACCATCGACGGCATAGTGCGTGTGGTAGCCGATCGCCGTCCCGCCACCTTTCTTGTGCATGAGCGTGGCATCCGGGTCGGTGGTGTTGACCCAGATATCCGACTGGCGCTGGTAGCTGCCGTGGATCTCGTCCCGATCCGGCCGGCCCAGCCCGGCGATCCAATCGTGGCGTGCTGCATTCTTGGCCGCCAGGTCTGCCTCCACCTCTGGAGGGATGTCGATAGGGAGCGGAATCGGGGACAGCTCACCAGGAAGCACCTGCTCCTCCTGGCGCGTGCCTTCTTCAGGGAAGAGCACGGTGAGGTGGTCATTCACCGCGTCGATATAAAAGCGTGGCAGCATCTTGTCACGGTCGGCGTTGGCCTCGACCTGGGTCGAATCGAAATAGAGTTCCTTGCCCCAGACGAGCCCAGCCTGCTGGCACTGTTCGACGACGCGGTCGAAGAAGCGGCGGAAGATCGTGACGCCGTAGCGATCGCGGATCTTGGTCATGCTGGAATGATCCGGTAGCGCTTCGTGGAAGTCATACCCAACATACCAGCGCAAGCTGAGGCGATCAGCGGCCACACGCATGAGTTGGCGTTCCGAGCGGATGCCCTCAAAGAACATCACGAGCTGGAGTTTGAAGAAGACGACTGGATCAACGGAGGGCCGTCCCCCAGCAGCATAGCAGAGTCGGACGAGGTCGCGGACAAAGGTAAGGTCAAGGGACCGCTCGACGTAGCGATAGAAATGGTCCTGGGGCACCAAATCCTCCAACGACAGGTTGGCGACCGGGGCGAAGCTACGTCCTTTCGTTCCCATCATAGCCGTTGAATTCCGTGGAGCACGAAGGAGCCCGGCAGGCGAACACCGGGCTCTCAGGGATGGTGCGGCTGGTCGAGCATGGCCCCGATCCGTTAGGCGCTACCTGGTTGTGGCATTACACCCAGTTGCTGCAGCATGCTGAGAGCATCTGCCTGATCCCACCCCTCGACATACTTGCCGTCCTCGAAGCGTCGAATGAAGATCCCGGTCACCACCACTTGCTTCCCGGTTGGAGGCAGACCCGGCAACGCGCCCGTGTGCGTGCCACGCATGACGAAGCGGCCGACGACCTTGTCCCCTTCAGCGATCAGGTCCTCAATGTCGATGTGCAGATCGGCGAAGGCGCTGCGGCCCGCCATGACCCATTGTTTGAACCCCTCCGGGCCGCGAATCGGCATGGGGAAGCTCGGGTCATGGCCAACGTAGTTCGGCGCTACCCGCTCGTCCACCATGTCCAGGTTGCCCTGGTTCCAGACCTCATCGATTAACCGCCGCACAACCGTCTTAGTGTCCTCGTTCATATCATCCACCTCCTGATGATCAGGCAGCGAACGAGTTTCGTGACTAATATACAATGGAGCCTGCAAGCAAGCAACTTAATCACAGCTGATCAGAAGGTAGCCCAGATGCGGGACGGAGATGTGAGCAGGCGAAGCGAGGAGCCAAGGGTGCGCTTGGAGCCGGGGTTTGAGGCGGAATGGCCGGGTGCGAGCGCGCTGGCCACGGAGTGTATCCTCAACCTCACGTATCTGGTTGAGCGGATGGAGGCCTATGCCCAATCGCTGGCACAGGCGTACGGCATCCCCTCGCTCGCCGCCTTTAACG
>JALZCF010000377.1 GCA_030863245.1 Chloroflexota bacterium | reverse complement strand
ATCCTCAACCACATCCTCAACCGTCCCTTCGACCGTTTCCGGGGCAGCACCACCACAAGCCGCCAGCGCCACCATTACCATCAGGGCCACCAATGTCCAACCAAGCGTTTTCATACTCTGTTCTCCTCCATTGATTTTCTGCCTCAAGCGAATGTTGTTTAGCACAGACCGCCTTGCTCATTCCTACCACAGCCATTGCCACATCGGTCATTCCCGCTCAGAGCGCCGCACCGACGCGTGCCACGGAATGACCGATCGCTCTACCAGTAGAATGATCAGGTAAAAGGTTACACCGACGACAGAGGCAATAATGATTGCCGACCAGGAGTTGGTAAAGCGAAATTGTGCCGCCTCCTGCGTAATAAACACGCCCAGCGCCGACCGGTTGCCTCCAAAGAACTCGCTCACGACGGCACCAATCATACTGAGCGCGGCCGCCACCTTGAAGGCATTGAACATGTATGGTAGCGCGTTCGGGAGGCGCAACTGGCGCAAAATCTGGAACTCTGTCGCCGCGTAAGAGCGCATCAGTTCCAATGCTGCCGGGTCCACCGAGGTCAGGCCGCGCACCATGTTGATCATCATGGGAAAGAAGACAATCACGGCCACAATCAGCATTTTGGAGAGGGGATTATCAATGCCAAACCAGTTGTTGAAAATGGGAGCAAAGGCAATGATGGGCACAGAGTTAGCCGCAATGGCAAACGGCATCAGCGACTCGCGGGCAACAGTCCAGCGCGCGGTCGTCAGCGCCACCAGAATCCCCAGGCTACAGCCGATGACAAAGCCGCCCAATGCCTCCTTTGTGGTGAACCAGCCGATGTGCACCAGCCGGTCGAAGTTTTGCACAAACGCCCGCCCGATGGCAGACGGGGCTGGCAGCAGAAAGGCCTGGATTTGCAGCACGCGTACAGCCGTTTCCCATAGCATCAGCGCGCCCACAAAGATTGCGATCGCCGGCAGATATTGGGCAATCCAGCGGCGTCGCCCCATTGCAGAAAGGGTTCCATCCACCGCCGTCGCCACGCCCATAAAGCCGGTCGCATCGCCGTCCGCACCACGTCGCGGACGGCCCAACCGTTCCTCGCTCATGCTGCCACTGCCTCTGCCGAACGGAGTGACTCCCGCAGCTCGTTCACCAGCTCAAAATAGCGCGCCGCTTCGCGCGTCTCAATCCTACGGATCTTGGGTAGGTCAATGTCGATCACCTGTGTGATGCGGCCGGGGCGGGCCGACATCACCACCACTCGGTTGGACAAGAAAACCGCCTCGGCGATGCTGTGCGTTACGAAGAGGATGGTTTTCCCCGTCTGCTCCCATATCTGGTGCAACTCCATGTTCATCCGTTCGCGCGTCATCTCATCCAGTGCCCCAAACGGCTCATCCATCAGCAGCAGGGGCGGCTTCACGGCCAGCGCCCGCGCGATGGACACCCGCTGTTGCATCCCGCCCGAAAGCTGCCACGGGTAGTGCTGCTCGAAGCCCGTCAACTCCACCAGCGCCAGCATCTCCCGGGCGCGGCGGTCGCGCTCCTGGCGGGAAAAGCCACGCAGTTCCAGCGGTAACTGCACGTTCTTGATGACGCTGCGCCACTCGTACAGTACCGGTGCCTGGAATACAATCCCATACTCCTGATCCAGCCGGGCCTGATGTGCGCTCTTTCCATTCACCAGCACGCGGCCACTTGTGGGCGCGATCAAGTCTCCCACCAGGCGCAGCACGGTGGACTTGCCACAGCCGGATGGCCCGATCAGCGATATAAACTCACCTGGATAGATGTCCAGGTTGATTTCCTGGAGCGCCACCGTCTGATTCGGACTGCCCTCGTTGTATATCTTGGTCGCCTTCTGTAGTGAAACAACCGGCTCAGACATACCTCCTCCAGGTAGCCGCGGGCTGTACCGTAAAGCCCTAAGCGTCTGCTGGCCGCTGCCGCCCGCGCAGCGCCAGGGTCTCCGCGAGCGTTACCAGCGCATAGAATGTAATTCCCACCAGTGCGGCCGAGATAATGGCAGCCCACAGCTTCGCAGGACCGGAAATGTAGTATTGGTTAAAGTTGAGAATCGCTCCACCCAACCCGCTACGGATGCCAGATGGTAACTCGCCGATGATAGCGCCCACCACGCTCGCCGTGGCAGAGATCTTCAGTGCCGTGAAGATATAGGGCAGCGCCGCCGGGAAACGCAGCTTCCACAGTGTGGTCCAGCGCGACGCAGCGTAGGAATGCATCAGGTCCAGCGCCATCGGATCGGGCGAACGCAGACCGCGCAGTGTGTTGATCGTTACCGGGAAAAAGCTGAGATAGGCCGATATCACCGCTACCGACAGCCAGCCTGCCTGCAGCCAGATGATGACCATGGGCGCAATAGCCAGGATGGGGATCGTCTGCGAGGCCACCACATAGGGCATCAGGGAGCGCTCCAGCAAGTTGGAGTGGACAAACAGCGTGCCCAGCCCGAAGCCCAGCAGGCTGCCGATCACAAAGCCAACAAACGCCTCGCGGAAAGTAAACAAGGCTGCATCCAGTAGGACGCCAGCCAGCGGCGGCCCGTTGCGCTGGGCCGGACTGGAGAATGCAGCCGCTATGTCCCACAGGTGTGGCAGGTTCAAATCGGAGGCTATCTTGAAGCGATAGGGAGGATTGTGCTCGATGCCAAAGGGATTGGTTTCGGGCCGCCACGGATCGCCGCCGACCAGCTTGAAGCCTTCCCAGGCCAGGGCAAGGAGCAGCAACAAAACAAGCAAGGAGATGCTCTGCCGCAGCGCGCGAGGCACCGCTTCCCATCGCTGCGAAACGACCGGAGCCCTGCCGGTGGTGGATTGGCCGTCAGTTGAGACGGATAGCGCGTCAGCCATGTTGGATTCGAAAGCTGACCATTAATCCATTTCGCTAGAGAGTGTTTCAGACGTCCTGGCGCGAAAAAGGGGGTGGGGGTATGGAATTCTGCCGGATGTGTTAGGATCCAGGACCACCACCAGGAACAGTATAACTGATCTTCCACCGTTTGTCATTCGTCGGTTGCATGCCTCACTTCACCATCCTCCACCAACAGCCCGTCGCGCAAGCGCACGATCCGCTCTGCATATTTGGCTACCTCTATGTCGTGGGTGACGACGATGAGGGTGACGTCCCGCTCCCGGTTGAGCTCTCGGAGGAGGTTCATGATGGTGGCGCCTGTGTGGCTATCGAGGTTACCGGTAGGCTCGTCGGCGAGGAGAAGCAGGGGATCGTGGACGAGGGCGCGGGCGATGGCGACGCGTTGCTGCTCGCCACCGCTCAGTTGCGAGGGCAGGTGATCCATTCGGTCGGCAAGCCCGACTTGTTCTAGCAGAGCCTCTGCCCGCGCTCGGCGCTCTTTTGGTGCGATACCTGCGAACATCAGCGGCGTGGCGACGTTTTCCCAGGCCGTGAGACGCGGCAGAAGTTCGAAGCGCTGGAAGATGAAGCCAACACGCTCGCGCCGATGCAGTGTCAGGACCTTCTCGTTGGCCTGCGCTAGATCCACATCCTGCACCACCACACGGCCGCTCGTTGGACGGTCCAGACCACCCAACAGGGTAAGCAGCGTTGATTTCCCACTGCCGCTCGCCCCAACGAGCGCCAAGAACTCGCCCGCGTCAACCGTTAGCGATACACCGCGCAACGCGTCTATCCAGCGTTCGCCCATCTTGTGGCGACGCGTGACATTATCGAGGTGGATGAGAGCGGTCATGCCTCTCTCCAAACCTGCTCGTGGCAGGCGGCGCAAATGCCCGTGGAGCTGGCACAGAAGAGCGCCTGTTCAAGTACATACAGGCGCTCACAGGACCTAGGAGAATACTATCGTAGCTCTTCAGCAAGGCGTAGGGCCACTTCTGGAGATAGCTGACCGCTGAGGAGGACGAAGTTGTCCCCTTCACGCCACGAGAGGAAGGTCCGGCCCTTGACCGGTTCGGTACGGAGCTCACCCTCATGGCCCCGCACGGTAACCGCCTCTGTACTCATCTCTGCACCCGCCTCGTGATGTTCGCGATGCTTCATCACGAGATCGGACATGCTTGCGCCCTGCACGAGCGTCCACTTGCCTAATGTGCCCTCGAACTCCTGCACATACGAGTCACCCACTCGATAGACACTTACAAGCACCGCGTCGGCGCTGTCGAGAGGCGTCGAGAGGAGCGGGAACGGAGCTGCCTCTTGTGCCTCGGGAAGCGTCATCTGCTCGGGGAGTAGGCTCGCAACATCCACTATCTCGGCGTCGGCGGGTGGCGCAAAGTCGAAGAGTTCCTGCCCAATCGGTGCTTCGGCATCGTACTGCTGTACCGTCACCCGACCCTCACCGAACGACCCGCCGCTGTAGATGAGCTGGAGCGGCACGTCATATTCCTTCGAGATCCACAGATCAACGATGCCGCCGACCGCGATCCATGCTCGTGGTGCTTCCTCGTTTGGAGTCAAGCGTAGGTGCCACGTGTCAAGTCCGGCAATGGTATCCTCGCCGATCAGTTCCTGTTCGGTAACCTGCAGCAGCTCGTCTACCATCTCGGTCAACTCTGCAAGATCCATCTCCTGCGGCACATCCGCCTGCTCTTCCTGGTACGCTTTCAACTCCTCAATGGTGCCAGTGAGTGCCATGTTCATGCCGGGATGGTAGAGCCAACCCACCTCGCCATCACTCACCGCCAGCGTACCGACGAGCTCTGGCTCGCTTGCCTCGAGCACGACCGCACGCTTCTGCTCGCCTAGCATCCAACCCTCACCGAGAACGCGCATGATCTCGTCCTCAACAGTCGCCTCCACCTCGACCACAGCGTGCGCCTGCTCCAGATTCTCTATTGCCGCCTCCGCGCGGCGCACAATCTCCTCGGCACTTGGCTGCCCCAACCCGTTACAGCCGACGAGCAGCAGGATTAGAAAGCTCAGCAAGACAAACCGTTTCATGGCACTATCTCCTTTGTTTACATCGTGAATAATAGTATAGTCGATGCAGAAGCCCAGGAAAAGAGCAGTATAAGCCTATCTGTTACGACTCAGGTGCCCGGCACTTGTTCGAAAGATAGCTGCACCCGCACGCGCTCCATTGAAGTGCCGGGCACCTCTTGGGCTAGAACCCAAGAAAAGAGCAGGTGAAGCTCAACTTTAGTTTCAAGTGTTTGGTTCTTATAATGTGCCGGAAGCGAGTCTACGCTCACAAGATGCCTTCGAGGAAGTACGTGTGATGGTACGACGCCTTGTCTCTGCTATAGGGTTACTGCTATGCATTGCAATCTTGCCACTAGCGGTTCTGCAGCCTCTCGCGTCGCTGAAGGGCGAGAGTAACGTCCCTCCCACAAGCGCTGGCAGCCCAGCCAGCTCAGCCAAAACTGTAACATCCGTTGTTATGAATCCGCTCCTGCAGCCCTCGCCTTTTGGTGTCGAAGTGCCTCGCGCAGAGATTCGGAATAGTACGGTTAAGGCACACGCCGAGGAACTTGGCGCAGGTTGGCTGCGACTACACTCGGTGAGCTGGAAGGCAGTGGAGCCGATCCAGGGCGGAGGCTATCAGTGGGAGGCGTTGGCCACTTTTGAGCAGGAGCTTCTGGCAGCCAGGGAGGCGGGTCTGACACCCATGGTCGTGGTAGCGGATTCGCCGTCTTGGGCCACCATCAATGTGCCGTACGAAACCTCCTGCGGAGCGATCCGTGCCGACCGCTTTGGCGATTTCGCTAACTTTATGGATGCGCTGGTCAAGCGCTACAAACGGCGTCCATACAACGTGCACTACTGGGAACTCGGCAATGAGATCGATGTCGATCCCAGATTGGTCTCGTCAAACAGCGTTTATGGCTGTTGGGGAGACATCGACGATCCCTACTATGGCGGGGAGCATTATGGGAACATGCTCAAGGCAGTGACGCCTGCCATCCGGACAGCCGATCGCAAGGCCAGGGTGCTGATCGGGGGTCTCATGCTGAGTAGCTACGAGACCACCGACCCCAACCTAGGGCACCCCGAAAAGTTCCTGGAAGGTATTCTACGTGCCGGAGCAGCCCCCTATTTTGATATGGTGCCTTATCACGGTCACTCCGTCTACTATGGTCGTCATATCGATCACAGTGGGCTTGATGGGGGCTGGACCCGGTACGGGGGCCCTGCCCTTGGCAAACCCGCTTTCCTACGGGAGGTGATGGCCCAGTATGGAGTCGACAAGCCCTTGTTGTTTAACGAGGCCTCGTTAGGCTGCGAGGTGCGGTATGATCCGGAGTGTGCCACCCCACCAGAGGCGTTCTACCAGGCCCAGGCCGATCATGTCTCCCGGATGATGGTACGCACCTTGAGTGCCAACGTTACTGGGATCAGTTGGTATCCCCTGAGTGGTTCGCAGTGGCGACACAGTAGCCTCCTTGACGAGAGTTATGCGCCCAAGCCTGCTTACTGGGCTTACCAAACGTTAATCGATCAGCTGTCCGACTCGACTCTGCCGCCCCAGTCGGTTGTCTACGACGCTGAGGGGGTAGAAGCGTACCGTTTCACGAAGAGCAGCACCCACAAGGTGGATGTCCTCTGGTCGGTAGACGGCTCGCCCCGCACGGTCTCCTTGCCACAGCAAGGGTTCATGGCGGCGTACGACCACTTTGGCAACCCCCTCGTTCCCTCCTATGTGAACGGAACGGTCCGGTTCACGGTCGGCTTTCGTACGATTTACGTACACCTGCAACGACAAGCAGGGTAGGTCCCCCTGCAGTCCTTAACTCAACCTAACAGGAGGCTTCCCATGGTCACAGGACGGTTAATGGTTGCTGGAGCGCTTGTCGGTTTCCTCTTTGTCTTCGCAGCCGGGTTGATCCGGGCCCAGGAACCAGACAGAGCTGTGGAAGCAGGGAGCCAGGGCAAAATCGAATCCATTGCTACACCTGTGGCCGGTTCTATTCACTATCAGGGTGTACTCAAAGAAAATGGCACGCCCGTAACCGAGAGCCGGAATATGACGTTTCGTCTCTACTCGGACAGCACCTGTTCGGCGCAGGTAGGAAGCGATATTATCAAGAACGGCGTGCCGGTTAGCAGGGGGCTCTTCGACATCCAATTGCCCGTCGATCAGAGTGTCTTCAATGGACAGGCGCTCTGGTTGAAAGCATTTGTAGGAGACGACGGTCTCGGTTGTCAGGAGATCTTGCCGGTTCCCTACGCACTGTCTCTACGCCCCGGTACGACGATCGATGGGGAGGGCGGCACAACCCTGACGGTTGCGGCCTCGGGTGTGGGGAGCCGCGGCATTCTAGCTAGAGGGGACGCCTTTGGGATGCAGGCTGAGGCAAGCGCCTCTGGGGGTGCGGGGATCACGGGATTGGGGAACACAGGTGTCTCTGCCCTATCACTCACTGAGACTGGCATTGCCGTACGCGCCCTCGCCTCGGCTGGCGACGGAACTACCTATGGGATCTACAGTGAGGTAGACTCACCAGAGGGGTACGCAGGCTTTTTCCAGAACCTGGCCGGCGCTGGATCGGAAGGGGTAGGTGTCCAGGGACTCTCCGGAAGTGGGAGCGAGAGCGATATTCACCCGGACCCGGATAGCCTCTTCTTCTATGATGCAGCGGGGGAGTTTGCAGGGCCGAATGGCGTCATCGGGGCTGCATCGAACGATGCTGTGGACGGGTACGGCGTCGTCGGACTGGCGCAAGGCGCGGAAGGACGGGGTGTCTATGGCAGGGCCTCGGCCACAGGTGGAGTAAACTACGGTGTCTACGGGATGGTGGATTCTCCCAGTGGCTGGGCAGGCGGCTTTTCTTCGCTGTCAGGGAATGGTGTCTACGTCTCGGTCCCCAGCGGAAAGGTAGGGCTTAACGTTGCCAGTGGGACGAAAAATGCAGTGGTCCCCGCGGAAGGCGGCAGTCGCCTTCTCTACACTGAGGAAGCAACCGAAGTCTGGTTTGTGGACTACGGATTCGGTCAACTGCAGGATGGCATGGTGCGTATCCCCATCGATCCCCTCTTTGCACAGACGGTGAACCTGGAGGAGCCCTACCACGTCTTCGTCCAGGTCTACGGCGATGCGGAGGTGTACGTCGGCGAGCGAACACCTACCTACTTTGACGTACAACTGAGGGAGGGGGAACCAGATGTCGAGTTTTCCTATCGCCTTGTGGCGAAGCGAGTGGGGTATGAGGATGCCCGGCTAGAGCGCGCGCCCTGGGCCGACGATGATCCAAATCTTTATCCTGGCATATCTAAGCCCGAGGAGCAGGGCTACGACGGTCTCCAGCGGTCACCCACCGGACAACGAGGCAACCAATGAGAAGCGTCGCTCTTCTTGTCCTCACTCTGATTCTCTTGCTCTCCCTGATGGGGTCAGCCTTTTCATCAGGCGGCACAGCGTTGGATTGGTCCGTCACGGCGAGCGGTGGCGGTCATGCCGAGGCAGGAAACCTCTCACTGGACAGCACGATTGGCCAACCGGTGATAGGCACCACTGGCAACGGTGATGCCGTGCTCTGCGCAGGCTTCTGGTGCAGGGTCACTGCCCTCTTCCACACCTACTTTCCGGTTCTTCTGAGAAACAGCTCCTAGTGCAGGTAGCAGGTGGCAGGTGGCAGGCGGCACCCCCATTCCGCACTCCGCATTCCGCACTCCGCACTATCTAAGGATGGCGGTCACTTCCATCTCGACTAACAGTTCAGGGTTAATAAGTGACTTGACTTCGAGCATCGAGGCGGCAGGCCTAATATCCCTGAAAGTCTCCCCATGCGCTCTCCCGACTTCTTCCCAGCGGGATATATCGGTAACAAAGATTCGTGTTCTGACAACGTCCGCCAGAGACGCGCCTGCCTCTGCTAGAGCGTTTTCGATTTTAGAGAGGATAAACTTTGTCTGCTGATAGGGGTCATCGATCCCTATGACTTGACCATTCTCGTCGATAGCTGTTGTTCCCGCGACTTCAACAATGTCGCCCACTCTCACTGCACGCGAATAACCGACAATCTCCTCCCATGTTGTGCCAGAGGAAACATTGACTCTACGGCTCATAACTCAATCAACCTGTCGATCGTCCACTGATAACCGCACTCAGGCTGGAGGCTGCTCTACCAATAGCAGCTGGTTGCCCTCAGAATCCTGGATGATGGCATAGGTACCCCATGGTTGTTCATCTGGTCCTTGAACGAAGGTGACGCCTTTCGCCTTCAGATCGGCATGGAGACCCGCCATATCTGTCACGTCAAAGGTGAGCGCCTGTGACTTGCCAACGACCTGCTGATAATGCTCCCAGTTCTCGTCGGGTAGATAGAGAACGATCTCGGTCGCAGCCCCTCTCGGTGCTACAGCCAGCCAACGGGCGGTAGATCCAGGATACAGCGGCGCATCGGTTCGCAGCTCAAAACCGAGCACCTCTGTATAGAACTGCTTCGCCCGCTCCTGATTCGCGACAAAAACGGATACCGTCCCCACCCGGTTGATCATGTTGTTGCCTCCTCATCAAGTCACGATTGCTGCTATCGTACCATGCGGAATCCGTCATGTTGTGAAAAGCAGCGCCATTATTCCTTCATCGCTTTGGAGACACCGGGACAGGAGTTAGATAATCTTGTCGTTGGTGCCCGCGACTTGGTGTAACAGGTCGATACGGTAGGGGCAGACACATAGGTCTGCCCCTACAACCAACGACCACCAAAAACTGACGCGTACCCGAAAGCTAGCAGGGGCGGACAGGGATGGAAGTTGTCTGTTGCCTGCCATCCTGCTCTTGTAGACGAGAGCCAAGAGCAACCAACCAGCACCCGACCCGGGCAAGCAGGGGCCTGTAGAAGGGATGGGATGATGCATTAGCAGTGCGAAGCTCACGCACGAGCCGCTGTTTGGCTGCCTCCTCTCGCAACGTCTCAAGTTGGTACGAGGTGAATAACTCTTCCCACGGGGACATGTCGCGCCTCTCCTTTCAGAAACATGCTGGCTCCAGAACAGGACTTCTAGAACCTTATTCTACCAGATGGGTGCGACAGATCCGGGACGACGAAGGGTGTGCGTCACCTTTTTGTAGCCAAGGCAGAACAGCGCTAAGTGTAGACCGTAGAAGTGTAGACCAGGACCCATTTCGGTCCACACTTCTACACCCCTTTGCGTCTTTGCGTCTTTGCGTGAGTCTCTTTCATCCTTCATCCTGTATCCTTCATCCTTGCCGTTTTCCTCCCTCATCCTTCAGGCTAAAATGTCCGCTTTTGGCGTTTTTCAGGCTAAATTTCTGGAAAATCGGACATTTCGGACATCACACACGCCTCAAAAAATGTCCAATGCGGACACTTTTCCGACTAGAATCCCCCGAAAATCAGACATTTCAGCCATCACCCTGGTGCCGCGCTCAGTGTCTCATTGTCCCCATTTCTCGCCCAAAATTCCCCAAAATCAGACATGTCGGACATCGTCCTGGCTCCCTTCCGCGCCACCCGTCAGCGCAGCACAGAAAGGGCAGGATCACCTGAACGTCTCTCTCCTCTCATTCGATTTGCTTCTGAAAACGGACAAGCACGAGCCCGTCGGGCAAGGTGCGGCGGTCAATTAGTTGGTAGCCGTGCTGTTGATAAAGGGTTACGGCGGGGACGTTCTTCTCGGCGGTTGAAACGAGGATGAGACCGGGTTGTGGGGCGTGCTGCTCGACCGCGGTGAGCAGCGCACGGGCAATGCCGCGGCGAAGATGCTTTGGGCTAACCACTAGGCGGCCAATCTCGACGGTAGACGGGGAGGATGTGAAGGAGAGAGCGCCCAGAATGTGTGAATCTTCCTGATAGACGAGGAAGGTTTCCGGCGACCGCCGGATCTCCTCCGGCGTTTCGTGCAATGGTGGTAACGCCGGGTAGTCAATGAGCTGGCTCTCCAGTGTGTAGGAGGCTTGTTGCAGGGTGAATAGCTGCGTTGCTGTGGAGCGGTCACTGTGATTGACGATTGTGATCATCTCGCATCTAGCTGTGAATTGTTCATCTTCGCCGGGGTCCAGTGTAGCCTAACTTGCACCGCCACCTCCATCACGCTTCAATGTCTGAAGCAACACGAGACCGGGACCGGTGAGTCGCGTCATGAAAAGTCCTTCGCCACCGAACAGAGCTCGCCGGATGCCACTCACACCCTGGATATCATAATCTACCTGGTCTGAGAAGGCTGCTAGATTGCCCGTGCTTACCAGCACGCTCTCCCCTGCCGCCAGCGAGCGACGATAGAAGTCGCCACTGCCGTGCACCAGCACTGTGCCTCGCCCTGCAACGCGCTGTAGGAAAAGGCCGGCCCCGCCAAACAGGGCAGCACCTGGCCGACGTGCCGCCGTCACCGTGATATCAATCTCCTGCCCCCAGGCCGCAAGAAAGGCCCCGCGTGTGGTAATGATTGGGCCATCTGCCAGATCCCAAACTTCAACATGGCCGGGAGCGTTAGCAGCCAAGAGGGCATACTGATCCGCCTGCATGGCTTCAAGATAGGTGAGGGAGAGCCCCTCCCCGGCTAACGAGCGACGCATCGCGCCCCCTATACCACCGGGAATCCTCAGGCTCCATTCTACGCCATTCGAATAGCCCATGATGGAGCCCCTGCTGGCCCACGCGCTCTCGCCCTCCTCAAACTGAAGTTGCACGACCTGTGCAATTTCGCCCGAGATGATATATTCCATTTGCTCTACTCCTTTTAGTGCAGAAAAGGCAGCCTTTCGGGAATGAATCCCCAGTTCCCCAGTCTCCAGTCTCCAATCAGCGTATGATTTGTTAACTAGTTCAAGTTCAACTATTATATTCAGTAGGGGAATTGTGTCTACATGTAGAAAGGTGCTTATGGATTACGAAGTTGGCGACAAGGTGATGCATCCGGCTCACGGTGCCGGGCAGATTACGGCGGTGAAGGATATCGAATTGGTTGAAGGCTTCGAGCACTACTACGAGATCGAAATCCCTAGCGAGTCGCTCACGCTGAACATTCCCATGAGGAAAATGGATGACGTGGGCATCCGGCCTGTCATGAAGGAGACCAGATTAGAGCGAGTGCTGGAAATACTCGCCGGGGTTCCTGAAGAACTGTCTGATAACTACAAGGCGCGCCAGGCAGGAATACGGAACAAGATCAGGACGGGTCATCCGTTGAAGCTTGCGGAAGCGGTACGCGATATGACCTGGCGGCAGGAAATCGACTCGCTCACGCGAGGCGATACCAAACTGCTGGACCAGGCGCGCGAGTTGCTCGCAGAGGAGATCGCGCTTGTAAATGACACAAGTGTGATCGAGGCGACGAAGCTGATCGATACCACCCTCCAGAAAGGGTTCCAGAACGCCGAAAGCGCCTAGCCAACGTCGATAGAGCCGGACCCATCAAACCAAAACTGGTACGATTGTACGTTGTATCCATCGACTCACGGTCGAACCGGTAAGGAGAGATAGCAAGAACACGAAGACGTCACAGAAGACTCTTCGTGTTTTCTTTGTGCCTTCATGTCTTGGTGGACAAGCACCGTCCCCCCGTTCCATGCACGTAATAGCCCCAATCTGTCCACCTGTGATATACTCCCCGCGCCGAGACATGCCTCGATCCGAAGATCAACAATCCGAACCACCTCATTAAGCTTCTACAACGGAGAAATCCATGTCGCAGTTCTGCCACCTGCACTGCCATTCTGAGTACAGCTTGCTCGACGGAATGAGTCGCATCGATGATATGATCAAGCGGGCGAAGGAACTGGATCAGCCTGCTATTGCACTGACAGATCACGGTGTCATGTTCGGTGCGATCGAGTTCTACCGTGCTGCCAAGAAGCACGGTGTCAAGCCTATCATGGGGGTGGAGGCGTATCTTGCGCCGCGCCGCATGCAGGACCGTGACCCGAAGTTGGACCGGCAGCGTTTCCACATGCTCCTGCTCGCCCAGAACCAGACAGGTTACCAG
>JALZCF010000573.1 GCA_030863245.1 Chloroflexota bacterium | reverse complement strand
CCCTTATCTATACCACAGTCGGGCAACCCGGCTTTTACGGGGACCGCCTCTTCGTCATCCTGGAGGATCAGGCCGATCTCTCCCCCGTCACTGCCATCTCAGAGCGGGAGACACGCGTGCAAGCTGCCTACGAGGTGTTGACCGTGCATGCGAGTCGCACACAAGCCGATCTGCGTGGCACCCTCGACCTCTTGCGCGTGCCGTACACGCCTTACTACCTGGTCAACGCCGTCGAGGTAGAGGGCGGGCCGGTCCATCGCCTCTGGCTGGAATCCCGACCCGAGGTGGATCGGGTGCTAGCGAGCCCTGTGCTGCGACCCCTGCCGGCGCCGCCACTCCAGGCGGTGGGGGAGTTACTCGCGCCGAGCGGTCCACAGTGGAATCTGACATTCATCGAGGCGGATCGCGTCTGGGAGGAGTTGGGGGTTACGGGTGAGGGGATCGTGGTCGGGCAATCGGATTCCGGGGTGCAGGGTGACCATCCGGAGTTAAGTGACGGCTATCGCGGTCGCGGTGTGGGTGATGATTACAATTGGTATGATCCGTGGTATCACACCGACGATCCCACGGATTGGGGTGGACATGGCACGCATACTCTGGGCAGCGCCCTGGGGAACACGGTCGGTGTTGCGCCGGATGCGGAGTGGATCGGTTGTGTCAACCTTGCCCGCAACCTCGCGAATCCCGCGCTCTACCTCGACTGCCTGCAATTCATGATGGCCCCCTTTCCCATCGGCGGCGATCCATTCACCGATGGCGAGTCAGCCCTGGCAGCCCACGTGCTGAATAACTCCTGGGGCTGCCCGGAGCTTGAAGGATGCGATCCGAACGCGCTTCTGCCTGCAGTAGGTGCCCTGCGCCAGGCAGGCATCTTCGTCGTCGCCTCGGCCGGCAACGCGGGGCAGGCAGGGTGTTCGACGGTTGACGACCCTATCGCACTCTACGATGAGGTACTCACCGTCGGCGCGATCGACCCGTCGGGGACGATTGCGGCCTTTAGTAGTCGCGGGCCTGTGACCGTGGACGGGAGCGGGCGCGTCAAGCCAGATGTTGTCGCGCCTGGCGTTGACATACTCTCCTCCTTCCCCAAAAGCACCTACCGCATTGAGAGCGGCACATCCATGGCAGGCCCACACGTGGCAGGGGTAGTAGCCCTGATGTGGTCCGCCAACCCCGACCTCATCGGTGACATCGAGCGCACCGAACAGATCCTGCTCGAGACTGCACAACCTCTCCCCGAACCCCTCCAAAGCTGCGGCGCCCTCGATACCCTGCCAAACAACACCTTCGGCTACGGCCTCGTAGACGCCTACAGAGCAGTAGAGCGAGCACTCGAGCTAGAGTGAATCATCGGCGTGACCCATGATGAATCCTAAGTGGTAGAGCGCTCGCTCGAGTTACTGAGCCGAGCACATAAGGCTAAACTCGTGGAGCGGAGAGCGGAGAGCGGGGAGCGTGCGTGATCTGCCATTGCGGTCATCATGCTCACCCACCTCACCTACAATTCACGCACCACGTAATATGCACCACGCAACATGCAACACCCAAGGTAAATCCAATGTTCAAATTCGACATTCATAAGGAAGTCGGCCCCGCGCGCCTCGCGACCTATACGACGCCACATGGCCAGATTGAGACGCCGGCCTTTGTGGCGGTGGGCACACAGGCGACGGTGAAGGCGCTGACGCCGGAGCAGGTGAAGGAGGTAGGGATCCAGGTCATCTTCAACAATACCTACCATCTCTATCTCCGCCCTGGCGCCGACGTGGTCGCGAAGTTGGGCGGGCTACATCGATTTATGAACTGGGATCGCCCCATCATGACGGATAGTGGCGGCTTCCAGGTCTTCTCGCTGGGCGCGAGCATCGAGCATGGCGTGGGCAAGATCGCCAATATCTTCCCGGGCGAGGAAGGTGGCGTCGAGCGGGAGCCGGAGCGGGCATCCAAGTCGGCGCGGCCCGGCGAGTCGCTCGTGACGGTGGAGGAAGAGCAGGTTGTCTTCAAGAGCCACCTGGATGGGTCAGAACATGTCTTCACGCCGGAAAAATCCATTGCCATCCAGCGAGCGCTCGGCGCGGATATCATCCTTGCTTTCGACGAGTGCACCTCACCGCTACACGACGCCACCTACACGCGTGAGAGCTGTGCGCGCACCCACCGCTGGGCCGCGCGCTCGTTGCGCTACTTCCAAGAATCCGAGCCGCGGCACGGTTACGCGCAGGCGCTCTACGGGATCGTGCAGGGAGGAGCGTACCAGGATATTCGGGAGGAGAGCGCGCAGGTCATCGGCAGCCTGGACTTCGACGGCATTGCCATTGGGGGCAACCTGGGCAAGACGAAAGAGGACATGCATGCGGTCATAGAGTGGACGGTGCCCCATTTGCCGCGAAACAAGCCGCGCCACCTGTTGGGCATTGGCGATGTCCCTGATATATTCGAGGTGGTAGAGCGGGGTTGCGATACCTTTGACTGTGTCGCGCCGACTCGCCTGGCGCGCAACGCGGCGCTGCACGCCCGCTTCGACGACGACGGGACGCCGCTGCCGAAGTTCCGCATCAACATCCGTAACGCGCGTTTCAAGGATGACCCGCGTCCTGTGATGGAGACCTGCGACTGCTATACCTGTCGCCACTACTCGCGCGCCTATCTTCACCATCTCTTCCGCGCGGATGAGTTGCTTGCCTTCACGCTCGCCACCATCCACAACCTTCATTTCATCGCCACCCTCTGCGCCGACATCCGACAGGCGCTACGTCAGGGGACCTTCCAGGAGATGAAAGAAGCGTGGCTCGCGCCGGTGGGCTTGTATCAGCTGCAATCTACCTGACAGCGTCGCTGAATTCACTATAATGACCACCGTAGCCTGACATCCCTTTGTCATCCCGAAGGCACGACGACACGAAGGACAACACAAAGCGTCTTCGTGTTTTCTTTGTGCCCTTTGTGCCTTCGTGCTTCTCGTTCAGAAGGAGGTATCTAGAACCATGCGTTCCTTTAACACCCTCACCATTGCCTTGATGCCGATCGCAATCGTGATCAATATCGCGCTCGGCTACCTGGTGAGCACCCTCAGGATCCCATTCCTCTACCTGGATAGCGTCGGTACCATCCTGGTCGGGGTGCTGGCCGGTCCCCTTGCCGGCGGCATAACCGGCGCCCTCGCTAACATCGTGTGGGCGCTAATCCTGGCCGATCGCGTCATTATATGGTTTGTGCCGGTCGCTTTTGTGATCGGCGCGTTGGCCGGCATCTTCGGCGCGCGTTCCTGGCTACGTAAGTGGTATCTAACCATTATCGCCGGTCTCATCACGGGAGTGGCTGCGGCCTTGTTGAGCGCCCCCATCGTCGTTGCCTGTTGTGGTGGGGTGACAGGGGCGGGGACCGATCTGTTGGTCGCAACCTTCTTGCAGACCACGGAGGACATTCTGAGCGCAAGCTTCCTCCAGGGGCTGGTGACCGAGTTCATCGACAAGCCGCTTAGTTACTTCCTGGTCTACCTCGTCCTCAACAACCTGCCGCGCCGGCTCCTCGTGCGCTTCCCGCAGGGCGAGAAGACCGCGCCACCGCGCCGCAGGCCACTTATTGGCCGAGTGGAGTGACCGGTTGGAATTGCTTGGCCTCTACCTACCCGGCGAGGGCCCAGTTCACCGATGGCACCCTCTGACAAAGCTTGCCCTCGTGTTGTCCATGGGGCTCGTCGCCTTCTCAGGTCTCTGGAGGCCAGGGAGTGCCTTGCTCCTTCTCTGGGGAGCGGTGGTGCTG
>JALZCF010000352.1 GCA_030863245.1 Chloroflexota bacterium | reverse complement strand
GAACGATCCCCAGCTCCGTGGTCGTGTGGTATTCATCGAGGATTACGATATGAACGTCGCGCGGCATATGGTGGCAGGCGTGGACATCTGGCTGAACAACCCTCGCCGTCCCCAGGAAGCCTCAGGCACCAGTGGACAGAAAGCGGCGATGAATGGGGCCCCGAACTTCTCTGTCCTCGACGGATGGTGGAGGGAGGCTTGGAACGGCGAGAACGGCTGGGCGATCGGTGAGGAGCGTGACTACCAGGAACATCACGAACAGGACGAGGCAGATGCCCTCTCGCTCTATGCAACGCTCGAGGAGGAGATCATCCCACGCTACTATGGAGGTCAGGACAAGGCAAGTGATAACGCGCCGTGGATAGAGGTCGTGAAGGAAAGTATCGCTACCATCACACCCCAGTTCAACATGCAGCGCATGGTCAAAGATTACACCAACCTGCTCTACATTCCCGCCCAGGAATCGGGTGAGAAGCTAAGCCGCGCGGGCTACGAGGAAGCCCGTAGCTTGGCCGAGTGGAAGCAGTATATTCGCGAGCAGTGGGACGGGGTACGAATCGAAGCCGAGAAGAAGGGCACCGTCCACTCCACGGTCGGTGAATCCCTGCCCATGTCAGCCCGCGTCTACCTGAATGGCATTGCCCCACAGGACGTGCAGGTGGAGATTGTCACCGGCATCCAGGTAGGTGACGAGCTGGAAGATATCTCCATCCACCCTATGACATTAGAGGGTGAGATCGAGGAAGGTGTCCATCGCTATGAGGGTGAGTTCAAGCCCGCACGAAGCGGGCGCCAGGCCTACGGCATACGGGTGGTACCGTCCAATGATCTCTTCGCGGATCCGATGGAGATGGGCAAGATTCGGTGGGCGGAAGAGGGTTAGAGCAAGTCGAGCCCGATGAACTAAAGATCACACTGTTACATGTTGCATGTTGAATGACTCTGCTATTCAACATGCAACATGTAACACGTAACAGACTGTAGGGTCGCGGTAGAGTCGGTGCTCAGTAGCCCCCTATCCTCCGGCTCTCCCCTTCTACCTCGCCTTGCGGCTGTGCCAGCAGTTTTTGGGCATGCTCGAGCACGTTCTCCACGTTGAAGCCAAGTTCTTCCATCACCACCTCGCCGGGAGCGGAGGCGCCAAAGCGATCCAGGCCGATCACGTCGCCATCCAGTCCGACGACCTGGTACCAGCTCTGGGGCGCAGCGGCCTCGACCGCCAGTCGATTTCGGACATGCGGCGGAAGCACCTCGTTGCGATATGCCTCATCCTGCAGGAGGAAGCGGTCGAGACTGGGCATGGAGACCACACGGGCGCGCACGCCTTCGCGCTCGAGCAGCTCTGCTGCTCCCACACAGTGCTGCACCTCCGAGCCGGAGCCGATCAGGATGATCTCTGGCTCGCCGTCGCTTTCGCGCAGCACGTAGCCACCTCGGTCAACGCCCTCCCATGCTTTCTCCTTCGTACCCTCTAGGACTGGCACCCCTTGGCGCGTCAACGACAGGAGCACCGGGCCATCCCGGCGCGCGACTGCCACCCGCCAGGCGGCGCTCGTCTCGTTGCCATCTGCCGGACGGATGACATGCAGGTTGGGGATGGCACGCAGGCCGGGCAGCTGCTCGATGGGTTGGTGGGTCGGTCCGTCCTCACCCAGGCCTATCGAGTCGTGCGTCATGACCCAGATGCAGTGCGCGCGGCTGAGTGCGGAGAGGCGAATCGCGGCGCGCATGTAGTCAGTGAAGATCAGGAAGGTTGCGCCGTAGGGCAGTAACGCGCCATGCAGGTACATTCCGTTGACGATGCCGCCCATCGCGTGTTCCCGAACGCCAAAGTAGAGATTACGCCCGGCGTAGGATCCACCCCACTCCCGGGGCATGAAATCTTCCTCTCCCTCCAGTTTCGTGAGGGTGGAGCCGGTTAGGTCTGCCGAGCCGCCGAGCAGCTCGGGCAGGTGGGGCGCGATGGCGTTCAGCGCCTCACCCGAATAAGCACGCGTGGCTTTGCTCTTGGAACCTACCTCATAGGTCGGGAGCTCCTCATCCCATCCCTCCGGCAACTCGCGGGCAAGCATGCGTGTCAATTCCTCGGCCAGATCGGGGTACTCCGCCTGGTACGCTTCCCAACGCTGCTGCCACTCCGATTCCCATCGCTGTCCCCGGTCGATGGCCTCTCTGTAATGCGCGAGCACGTCATCCGGAACGTAGAACCGCTCATCTGGCCATCCCAGATTCTCTCGCGTCAGCTCTGCCTCTTCCTCGCCGAGCGGCTTTCCATGAACGTCGGCCGTGCCCGCCATATGGGGCGAACCATAGCCAATGATGGTGCGTGCCGCGATGATCGAGGGTCGCTCCTTCTCCGCCTGAGCAGCGCGGATGGCCGCCTCCACCTCATCCAGGTTCATCCCGTCGATCTGCTGCACGTGCCACCCATACGCCTCGAAGCGTTTCGCCGTATCCTCGGTAAAGGTAAGCGTGGTCCGGCCGTCAATCGTAATATGATTGTCGTCGTAGAGGTAGATCAACTTGTGAAGCTTGAGGTGCCCGGCGAGGCTAGCGGCCTCCTGGCTGATGCCCTCCATCAGGTCACCGTCGGAGACGATGGCGTAGATGTTATGGTCGATGATCTCATGGCCGGGCTGGTTGAAGCGAGCTGCCAGATACGCCTCGGCGATCGCCATACCCACGCCGTTGGCAAACCCTTGCCCCAGTGGCCCCGTGGTCACCTCCACCCCGTCCGCCAGGAAGTTCTCGGGATGGCCAGGCGTGATAGATTTCCACTGGCGGAAGCGCTTGATCTGCTCCATGGTCATATCTTCGTAGCCCGTCAGATGGAGCAGCGCGTAGAGCAGCATGCAGCCGTGCCCTGCCGAGAGAATGAAGCGGTCACGATTGAACCAGTACGGATTCTTCGGGTTGTAGCGCATAAACTGCGTCCAGAGCACGTACGCCATCGGCGCGGCACCCATGGGTAGGCCAGGATGACCACTGTTTGCTCGGTTCGTGGCATCGACAGCAAGAAAACGAATCGTATTGATAGCGCGATCGGCAATCTTCGGTGCGGTCATGATAGCTCCTCTATGTGATGGATGATCTATTCCCCTACAACTCCCTTGATGGTGCACTAGCCCTCGTCTAGCAGAATCGGGGCCATCCTTTAAGGGGCTTTTCCTTCCCGTGGCGTCGTTGTCCGTATCGGTCGTGGATGGCTGCGTGGGATTTGTCTTTTTCAAGCCGCGGGATACGCTTCTTAGCATGACTAACAGACGCGAACTCACGCAAAAACGAATCTTCTGGTTCTGGGTGCCCCTGGCGGCCATGTGGCTTATCATGTCGGCGGAACAGCCCTCCCTCACCGCCATCGTCTCGCGACTGCCCGAGGCGACCAAAAATCTTGCTGCCTGGGGTCTGACCTTCTCCTTTGCCCTGATCATCGAGAGCCCGGTTATCATGTTGCTCACCGCTGGCACGGCGCTCGCCACGCACAAGCAGTCCTACCAGCGGTTGCTCCACTTCACCCATCTCCTTGCCGTGAGCCTGACCGCACTGCACCTGCTGCTCGCCCTTACCCCGCTCTACCCGTACATCCTTCGTGAGTGGGTTGGCGCGCCGGTCGAGACAATCGAGATCAGTCACATCGCCTTCCTGCTCATGACGCCTTGGACGGCGATGATCGCCTACCGGCGCCTGTGGGAGGGGGTCATGATCCGGTACGAGCGGCCACAACGCGTCACGATGGTCATCATCGTGCGGATCGTCGCGACGCTCCTTGTACTGTTGGCAGGCCTAGCAATGGGTCGTTGGCCGGGTGCCTATGTTGGAGCCGTTGCATTGAGCGTCGGCGTTACCGTAGGCGCGGTGGCGGCCGGGCTTCTCGCGCGGCCCATGGTCGCCGAGCATCTAGCTATCTTCAAAGCGGAAGACGAGTATCTTTCTTGGTCCGAGCTCCTTCGTTTCTACTCGCCCCTCGCCCTTACCACGCTGATCACGATGGTGGGCCAACCGATTCTTTCGTTCGGTCTGGCCCATGCTCCATTACCATTGAGATCCCTGGCGATCTGGCCCGTGGTCATGGCACTCCTCTTCATCGGACGCAGTTTCGGTATCGCCTATCAGGAGGTAGTGGTTGCGCTCCTGAAAGATGCACAATCCTACGCCGCGCTCCGCCGCTTTGGGATGATGCTGGCTGCAGTAGCCACGGGAACCTTTTTCCTACTTGTGCTGACGCCCGGCGCCCGCTTCTGGTATCGCTATGTTGCCGGCCTCACCCCCGAGCTGGTGCAGCTTGCCATCCTCCCGACAGCCATTCTGGCGCTCGTTCCCGGGTTGAATGCCCTCATCTCCTGGCAGCGAGGAGTCCTGGTTCACGACAAAGATACCGGCCCCATTAGCCTCGCCGTTGCCATCAACATGGGCGTGCTCCTCGGCATCATGGTACTTGGCCCCCTCGTCGTGGCGCTACCCGGTGCCGTGCTGGCAGCCCTAGCTCTCACCAGCTCCATGCTGGTGGAAGCCCTCGTTCTCTGGTGGCACAGCCGCTCTGCGGCCGCGCAGCTCGTTACAGCACAGGCGGTGGCGGGAGACTGATAGGGGAAAGGGGAGAGGGGAGATTGCGGAGTGCGGAATGCGGAATGCGGACTGGAGACTGGAGACTGGAGAAGGGGGAGGGGATAATGGAGAGCGGGATGATTATGGTTTGCGTTTTACGGTTTGCGCTCTACGATCTAGCAAGATATGCTCAAGAGTTATCGGAATCACAGAGTACAGGGACATCGAGATGGAAGAGACGAATCGTTGGCAGAACTATGTTGATAGACTCATCGAGGAAGCACAGGAGCGGGGAGAGTTTGATTACTCCAGTCTGAAGGGGAAAAAGCTACGCGAGGACAAGGCGGAGCATTTTGCCGGCGACCGGACGATGGCGCACAAGGTTCTGAAGAACAGTGGGTACGCGCCCGACTTCATCATGAAAAAGCGCGATATCGACGAGATGCTGGCGAAACAGCGTGACATGCTTCTCCGCTACGCCCTGCGTCGCCGCCGCCTGCTCACGGCCGCAGAGGAAGCAACGGAAGAGGAGCATCGTGCCGCCCTTATGGCGCGGGCCGACGAGGATTGGCAATGGGCCATCCGCCGCTACGAGGAAGCCATTCCGGAGATCAACAAGCAGATCTCTATCTTCAACCTGATGAACAAGATTCCGAACCTTCACAAGTGGAAGATTCGAATCGAGAAGGAGGTCGAGCGGGTAGAGAAGCAGTTGGAAGAGCTCTAGCCCCCCTTCTGCTTCACCTGGTATCCCATCTCGCGTAGCTTCTCCATCAGCGCATCGCGGTGGTCGCCCTGGATCTCCAGCGTCTCCTCCTTGAGGGTGCCGCCCGCCCCGCAGAGGCGCTTGAACTGCTTCAACAGCTTGGCCAAAGTGCTTGGGTCGTGTTGCAGGCCACTGATGACAGTAACGGTCTTGCCCCCCCGCCCCTTGCGATCCCGCGCTACGTAAACAGTCTGCTGGTTGGGCGGCACATCTTTCCGTACACGAGAGCGTACTGACTCCGGCTCCCAGTCGGGATCGGTCGAATAGACAACTCGTCCTTTTTTACTCACCTGTCTTCCTCGTCCTTCTCCTGCGACGGAATGTTTTCCATCTCCAGCGTGGTCGTAATCTCCACACAATTACGGATTGTTCGGGCAACCGGACAGTTCTCAGCATGGATATCATGGGCGCGCTCCGCTTCCTCGCGCTGTTCTGCTTGCAGGCGAAGGTGGTACGTCACGTGTATGCGCCGCACCATCAGCACCCGCCCCTCCTTCTCAATCTCGCCAACCGCCTCAGATGTCAGTCGCCCTTCACCGGCCGGAATCTGACGCGCCTCCAGCGCGCCTCCCAAAGTTCCGGTCAGTCAGCCGGCCGCCGCGGAGACGAGATAGTCCAGCGTCGTCGCATGCGGCTCATGCACCTCTGGGTCGACCCCGTAATGCTCCGCCACCTCCGAATGCACGCCAAACAAAACCGGCTCCGGCTCTACGGGTACATATGCCCGGCGCAGCGGCCCCTTCACCCGCTCGATCCGAACCCGCGAACGGTACACTACATCGTCACCCATCCGTCGTCTCCTTTTCGCTTATGGTATATGTGCTATTGCATGTTGCATGTTGCGTATTGCATTGTGCGTGGTGCGTGAACTGGAGGTGAGGTGGGTGAGCATGATGACCGCAGTGGCAGGTCACGCTCCCCGCTCTCAGCTCCCCGCTCCACGAGTTTAGCTTCATCTGCTCGATTCAATGGTACAGTCAGGCACAGCGGTCCGTTACAAGATCGCGTAATACATTCCATTGTAACGGCATGCGCTGGGCTTCGGCAAACACGCGCAACGACATCAAGGAGTTATTGTAGAATGCGGAGTGCGGAGTGCGGAATGGAAAGGGGAAGGGGGAAAGGGGAGAATGGAGACTGGAGATTGGAGTGCTGAGTGATTCAAGCGCGGAGTGCGGGGGTGGGTCATTCCTCTAGGCAACGTTTTACATGCAACATGCAACACGCACCATGCATCACTTCTGCTCACTACCCCATCATTGCCGTGCCCCTCCATCCCTTTTATAATGGCGCGGTACTGTTCGATAACGCAAGATAGAAAGCATGTAGATGAGCCGCATATACGTGGCGCTCGATCTTGAGACCACTGGCTTCTCCCCCGAGCACGATGCCATCATTGAAGTTGGCGCTGTGAAGTTTCGCGTCCCTAGCCAGCCCGACGAGGATCCCATCATCGACCGTTGGACGACTCTAGTTAATCCAGGGCGTCCCATTCCTTACCGCATCACCCGGTTGACGGGCATCTCGGACAAGGACGTGGTGCATGCCCCCCGGCTGCATGAGGCGCTGGAGAAGACTCGCGACTTTGTTGGCTATTACCCCGTCGTCGGCCACAACGTCTCCTTCGAGTTGGCCTTCCTGCAGCGACACGGTCTGCTGGTCGGGCAGGCTAGTGTCGATACCTTTGAGCTGGCAAGCATCCTTCTCCCTGACGCACCCCGTTACAGTCTCCAACAGCTGGCTGACTACCTGGAACTGGATTTCGAGGGGTGGCATCGCGCGTTGGCCGATGCGGAGATGGCAGCCCACCTCTTCCTCAAACTGTGGCAGGAGGCGCGAGCCCTGCCGCCGAAAACCTTGGAGCAGATTGCTTCGGTAGCGATGGACAGTCCCTGGCCGCTACGCAGTTTCTTCTTCGCCGCACAACGAGCACAAGGCCACTCCGAGCCGGCGTCGCCTCCCAGAGAAAGGCGCTCCCCTATCCTTCCTAGCGAGCCGCTGCGTCCCTGCCTGGACCTAGAACCGCTTCCACTGGATGAAATCTCCACCCTGTTGGAAGAGGATGGCCCAGTGGCGAAGAGGATACCAGGCTACGAGGTGCGCACCGAGCAGCAGGCCATGCTCGATGCGGTCGCGCGGGCATTCAAGGAGGGGCGGCACCTGGTCGTCGAAGCGGGGACTGGCTCCGGCAAGAGCCTCGCCTACCTGATCGCCGCTATCTATCAGGCTACGTCACGCTGCGAGCCGGTCGTCATCTCGACCAACACGTTGAACTTACAGGATCAGCTCTTTTACGAGGAACTCCCGCGCCTCGCAGAGAGTCTAGATCGGCCCTTCACGGCAGTACGCCTCAAAGGACGGAGCAACTACGTCTGCCCGCGCCGCGTCGAGGTGCTGCGGCGGCGGGGCACCTTTAGCGAGGCGGAAGCCCGGTTGCTGGTGCGCGTGCTGGTGTGGCTCGAGCGCACCCAGAGCGGCGATCGGGCGGAGCTTCACCTGCAGCGGGACGAAGAGCCGTTGTGGGAGCTGATCTCCGCCGATGCAGGAAGCTGCCGTGAGGATCGCTGTTCCCACTACGGCACCTGCTACTGGCTGAATGCACACGCACAGGCGCAGGGGGCGCACCTGCTCATCGTCAACCACGCCCTCTTGCTGTCGGACATAACAGCCGGCGGAGGGCTGATTCCCCCGTACAAGGATCTGATTGTTGACGAGGCACACCACCTAGAGGAGCAAGCCACGCAGCAATTCGGTTTCACGCTCCGACCGGAGGACATCCACGCCACCCTGGCACATTTGGGACACGAGGTCAAAGGGCGAGCGGCCGGCCTACTCGACCGCATCCGACGTGCCATTCGCGAGAGCCAGCGGGATGACCTTGGTACGCTGGTCGAGCAGTGCGGCCTGCTCATGCGCCAGGTGGAGGGAGCGCGCCGAAGCACGGATGAGCTGTTCGCGGCGCTGGACGAGATGTTGAATAGCCTACCTCGGAAAGAGCAGCGTTACCGCATCCTGCCCGAGTGGCGCGACCGCAGCCCATGGCGTCACGTGGTGCGTGCCGTCGAGGCACTGGTCGTCGATCTACGCATGATGACAAGTGGGCTAGGGAAGCTGTATGAAGAAATCCGGGCTCTCAGCTTTGACGACCCACGCTGGCAGGAGCATCACGACGAATCTCAGCGCGCTATGCACGCGCTCGATACCTTCGCGAAGGAGGTGGAACGTATCCTGATCCACCCCGACGCCAATGATATCAGTTGGATCAAGGTGCGAGATTGGGGCGACGACGACGATGACGGAGATGAGGTGTCCGGCTCTAAAGTGACCCTCCATCGCGCACCGACCGATGTAGCGGCGATGCTGCAGGAGCATCTCTTCTCCCAGAAAAACTCTGTCGTGCTGACCTCGGCGACGCTTGGCACGGACGGTAGTTTCGGCTTCCTCCGCGAGCGCCTGGGGCTTCATGAGGCAGACGAGCTCTCTCTCGGCTCCCCCTATAACTTTAGCGAGCAAGCGCTGGTCTACGTGGTCGACGACCTGCCAGAGCCCAACCAGCCCCACTACGCGTCCAACATCCATCGCGCCTTGATCGAGTTGGCGCAGGCGACCGAGGGGCGGATGCTTGTCCTCTTCACCAGTAAAAGTCAGTTAAACAACGCCTACCGTGCCATCTCCGATCCCCTTGCCCGCGATGATATCATCGTTCTGGGGCAGTATATGGATGGATCGCGCACGCAATTGGTGGAGCGTTTCCGCACAACAGAGCGTGCGGTCCTGCTGGGCACCCACTCCTTCTGGGAGGGGATCGATATCCCGGGCCAGGCGCTGAGTTGCCTCGTTATCACGCGCCTGCCCTTCCCCGTTCCAACCGACCCGATCCAGGACGCGCGCTCCCAGAGCTACGAGGATGCTTTCCTGAATTACGCCATCCCTCAAACCGTTCTCCGCTTCCGGCAGGGCTTCGGTCGCCTGCTTCGCACCACCAGCGACCGCGGCATCGTCGCCCTCTTGGACACCCGCATCAACAACAAGCGCTACGGCGAGATCTTCCTTAACTCCCTACCCCCGGTCGATCTCCACATCGGTCCCTTCCGGGAGCTGCCTCCCCTGGCCTCGCGCTGGCTGAACTACTAATTTCGCCGCCCACTTATCGTCATCACCCCATCGCCCACGCTGATTTCCGTGATCTCCCCGTACTCCTGGCCAGCGAGGATGGCCCGCGCTATTCCGCTCCCGATCAGATCGAATACCGTACCAGGAATCGGGACGGGACCGAGGTTGCCCTCCACAAAATCAAGGACCAACTCTCCCTGCGAGGCATGTGGGGCGGTGACGATGCGGATGGGCTGACGTCGGCCGCGCAACTCGCCGTAGCCGCGCACAGTGATGTGGCCATTATCCTGGAAGCGCACCTGCGGCTCCTTGATCGTCATTCGCAGGCTTAGATCCGGCAGTTGGAGGTCGGGCAGGTTGGGCAATTGCTCCCGCTCCTCCCGCACCCGTTGCAGTTCCTCAATATTCCCGAGTCCCTCGATTCCTGCGATACCCTCCAGTCGCTCCAGATCCTGCAGGCTGACATTCTCGAGATTTTCCAGATTCTGCACTTCCTGGAGCTTCTCAGCCAGCTCGATCCCAACTGCCAGAAAGGAGGTCACCTCCCCCTCTGTAATCGTGATGGTCGCGCTCCCTGTATTCGCCGCGCTCTGAGCCGCAGTCGTGGACTTGCGAATGAACCCCACCGCCGCCTCCTGCGAGACCGGAACGGGCGGCCCATCATCCGGCATCTCCACTTGCAGGACGCCAGCCTGCCCACAGCCGCCCAGTAGCAGGGGCACAAGGAACAGAACAAGGAGGGCTCGTCGAATCATTATTGGGTACACCTTTCCATACTTCAACTGTTGCATGTTGCATGTTGCATAGGGCGTCCATGCAATGAGAGGTTGTCGGGGTTCGACAGGTTGCATTTCCGTTACTAGGGGTAGAGAAGAACCCGCGCGATACTACTATAGCACAGGGCGCGCGATATCCATTTCGGGGAGGGCGAGGCAAGATCGCTGCGGCACAGCACGGCAGGGGCTTGCGCGCCAGTCGGCAGGGTGCCTAGACAAGCATGACCCCCTCGCGTAGCTCGACCAGCCTGTCACCTAGGTCAAAGAACAGCTAGTGGATGACTATCCGAGACGTCACGTTTAGGTCATCGGAAAGTAAAGCCGCTGGCCGCGGTTTGGAAGATCTAGCAATGGCTTGATATCTATTGTAAGGGAACACGAGAACGAATCGTAGAGACAGGAGTACTGAGTTAATAGGTACAAATATACTCAATCGTAGTGGTTAGTGATCAGTACGTCTCGGGTGCCCGGCACTTTGTCGAGAGATATCCGCACGAGTACGGGGCTAATTGAAGTGCCAGACACCTCTCAGACTGAGTGGTTACCAAATGGGTGACCTTCCGTTTTTGAGTAGTGCTGTACCGGCTAATTGAGTATACGAGTACCTATCAAATGGGAGGCGGTGGGCACATTCTTGCTTGAGTCCATAGATGTTAGGGACTTCTATTTTAGGCCACCGCGACGGTTCCACCGTTATTCATAAAGGAACTGTGAGGCGGATGCCAACGTTACCCAATCTCAAGAGGAGGATATCATGGCAGTATATGACAATGATGACGATGTAGTTATGGATGATGAGGCACCGGGACCGGGGTATCGACGCTACTGGGGACGCTATAATCGGCCATACACGGGCTGTGGCTGTCTTTACACCGTGCTGATTATCGCCCTGCTCTGGTTGGTCTGTGCGTGGGCCGGCTTCGCCCCTGCCTTCTGGGCCGGCGGCCTTGTCCTACTCCCCTTCACTTTCTAGACACCCACCAACTGTGGCAGGGGTGCCTCTCTTAGTACACAGCCAAGGCAGGTTGCCGGAGAGATTGGAGACTGGGGAGAATGCGGAATGCGGAATGCGGAATGCGGATTGGAGACTGGAGACTGGAAAGGGGAGAGGGGAAAGGGGAAGGTGGAGCAGAGAGGGCTGAGGTAGGGGTCAGGACGGGTAGAAGGCCGTGCTGGTTCATCCTTCATCCTTCCGTAACACCCCTACACGTCCACACCCTCACACCCCTACAAGTTGACCACCGCCGTCCAATCTCCAGCCTCTCCCTTGCCCTCTCTCATCCACGCCTAACTGGATAGTGCTTGGTACGTACTCGGATGGGGCGTGGTTTTGGGGCAGGTGGTAACAAACCCCATGTGCGAAAGAGATCTGCCAACACGGCCTTCAAGCTCTCGAGTTTCATGAATTGTCCCTCTCTTCTATCGTCTTGCTCATTCGTTCGTTTTACTCGTTTGCCCATCTCCTCATGGGCTGTTAGTGCTGCTTAAGCAAAGAAGATACCATCCGTTGGACCACCAACCTCGGTGAGCCGATCTCCGCTGCCCCTCACCCACTCGCTCTTTCGGCCGCCACGCGCTCCCACTGTTCTCGCTGACGGACCCGGCGTTCGGCGCTCTTGATCCAGCCGGCGAGAAGCAGGAGTGCGACGAGCAGGTAGATGAGACCGACGGGTAGCCACATGATCAACCCGGCCAGTTGCTGATCCTCGAGAGGGGTGAGGCCCCAGGTGCCGGTGGAGGCGGCGTAGATCGGATACCAGGGCGCGGAGGCGAAGGTAATGAGTGCGCCCAACGCCGTGCTGTGCAACCCGGTAGTGAAGATGTAGAGCACTCCAGCCCCGTAACCCATCTGCCCCCGCCTTCCCGCATCGGCCAATACGGCCCAGAAGAGGAGAGCGGAGCCAAGAAAGCTGACGTGTTCCAGGTAATGAACGAGATCGCTTTCCAGCGCCGCCTGGTATAGAGCCGGCGTGTGCCAGAGCCAGAGGATCCCTGCGTAAAGCGCCCAGACGACGAGGGGCTGAGAGAGGAATTTCCATCCGTAACGGCGTAGTGGAGTGTGCTTCCACCACCTCCCGACCTCCCGCCGCCATTGGAGCGGTAGGGCCCAGAGCCAGAGAACGGGGGGCGCACCCAGCACAAGTAGCGGCGCCGCGACCACGATGAGGAGCAGGTGCTGCACCATGTGCGCCGAGAAAAGCTGCTCGCCGAGCGCATCGATCGGAGACAGCAATGCTACCACCAGCGCCAAGAGGCCACCCGCAAAGCTGAACGCCTGCCAGCGCCGAACGCCTCGGCCCATACCGGCCCGCTTCCACAACGCACCGAGCGCACGTGCGTAAGCCAGCGCGCCGAGGAGGAGGCCGACGAGCAGGGTAGGCTCCAGGCTCCAAGCTGCCCACCAACGCTCCGTCACATGCCCCTCACCCCCATGTGCCAAGACGACTGCGGGAGATAAACGCAGTGCTAGAAGCACAAGCAACATGCTCTTCCCAGAGAACTTTCGAGCTAGAAGCAAGCACCAAGAAGGGAGGCGACGTATGAAAGTGATCATACCCATGATCATATATAGAACGTACAAATAGCGCTAACCCCGCCCCATAGGGAAGGCAGAAGGATGAAGGATGAAGGATGAATTAGGACATGCAGTCCACCTCCTTCATCCTTCCGCTCCACACGCCTACAACCCCGAAACGCCGTACCGCTCCCCGCCCTCTATCTAACGTAATGTAGAAGGCAGGACCCCCATCTCGTTACGATACTTGCTTACGGTGCGCCGCGCAATGTAGAAGCCCTCCTGCTTCAGTTGCTCGACCAGCTGGGCATCGGTCAGGGGCTCGGACTCCTTGGCAATAATATCGCGTAGTGCCGCATGAATGCTGAGGGCCGGCTTGAAGAAATCGGAGAAGGAAATGACCTCCCCGTTGGGCAGCAGCACGTACTTGTCCTGCGTCGCCCGCGACACGGTGCTCTCGTGCAAGTCGAGCGCGTCGGCAACCTGGGCCTGCGTGAGGGGACGCAATTCGCGCCAGCCGTGACGCAAAAACTCTTTCTGCCGCTCGACGACGTGCAGCGCCACGCGCTTGATCGTGTGCCGCCGCGATGTGACATGGCCCATAAAGCTGTTGGCGCGCGCCACGTAGGATTGGATATGTTTGGCATCCTCCCTGCTCAGCTCCCCCTCCCCTCGCTGCGCCTGTTCAGCCACCGCATGGTACTTTGGATTGATACGCAGCGCGCTACGGTATTGCTCGACGAGCGTCACCTCGTATTCGCCCGGCTCCCCCTGACGCTCGGTAATGATGATATCGGGGGCAACAAAAGGGGTACGCGTCGCCGCATGCCAGGGTTGGCTCTCGTCCACATCCATGAGG
>JALZCF010000344.1 GCA_030863245.1 Chloroflexota bacterium | reverse complement strand
ATATGGTCTTAAGTCTTGTGCTCGTAGCCTTTGCCGCCGCCATCGGCATCGCCATCCTACGCTACCGCCTCTATGACATCGACCTCCTCATCAATAAGACCCTCGTCTACGGCGCGCTCACGGTCGCGCTGGCCCTGGCCTACTTCGGGAGCGTCGTCTTGTTCCAGCAGTTGCTCAGCCCACTCACCCCAAGCTCTGACTTCGCCATCGTTATCTCTACCCTGGCCATCGCTGCCCTCTTCAACCCGTTGCGCCAGCGCATCCAGGAGTTCATCGACCGCCGCTTCTACCGCCGTAAGTACGACGCGCAAAAGACGTTGGCTGCATTCGCTGCCACGGTGCGCAACGAGGTGGAGTTGGAGCAACTAACAGGGGAATTACTGCGGGTGATCGAGGAGACGATGCAGCCCGCACATGTGTCCCTGTGGTTGCGGGACGTTTCGGAGGAGTTGAACGAGCCTAGGCGACGTTGAATTAGTGGAGATAGAGAGACCGGAAGGGGATTGGCGCATCAAGGGAGACGTCGTTATGCTTGCCCCAACAAGAAGCGGCCCGTATCGGAATGGTACTCCAATGAGGTGTGGGAGCAGAAGGTGGAGGCGGTGTATCAGCACGTTTATGATAACTATTATGGGGATGGTCGGAGCGTGTATGCACGGGCTGGTTGATAGGTGGGGTTTGAGAGAAGTCAATCAGATGCGACATCCGGACGGCGCGCGAAACCCAGTAAGTGCGCACTCAACACCTGCAGCTCCGGATCCGCTTCGATAGCCCGCGCGGCCCGCACCATCACCTCTCGACCCTCCGCCGTCGCCCACCGCTCCTCGAAATCGGCTGCAATCCAGCCCGGACCCTCCACACCGAACACCCCCAGTACCTCCAGGCCCACCGAGTCGAGCTCCGAACGGGCATCGCGCGGCAGATGGAAGTACGAGATGACACCGAACGTACGCCGATCCGCCTCCAAGAAGCCCGCGCCAACGGTCTCCTCCATGGCGCCCACGCCCCCCTCGGGCCAGATCCATCCCTTGACGAACCCATCCAGCGCCACCGTCCCGCGCGAGATAAACGCCGCCACCACCATCCCACCGGGCCGCACCACACGCGCCGCCTCACCCAACGCCACCAGCCGCTGCTCGACCTCACGCAAGTGATACAGCGGGCCCATGACCATCACGACATCGAACGATGCGTCAGGCTCGGCCAACGCCCGCGCATCCCCCACACTCGCCGTAAATGTACCCCGCGACAAGGCCGCCTCGACATGCGCCAGCACCACATCAACCAGATGCACCTCATACCCGAGCTCTGCCAGCCACGACGCATACACGCCCGTCGCACCACCCACATCTAGAATCCGTGCTGGCGGAGCGGGCAGAAAACGAGCCAGCAGCTCCTTCGTGCGCGCCAACTCGAGCTGACCCTCACGTCGCGCGAGCCGGTCCGCCTCCGAGTACAGCGACTCGTAGTACTCCAACAACCGAGGATCAACCCTCACAGACACACCAACCTCCCACTCATCACGTGGCGACTGTGAGCGCAGCGAAGAGGCGCTCACGTGCATGCCGATGTTAGCCCGCACCAGTAGGTTCAGAGCGCGGGAGCTGCCAAGCCGTGCATCCCAAGCGTCAGCGAAATCTCACCCCCATGGTGTAGATCGTGTTCGATCAGATGCCAAATAACCCACTGCCGCGTAATGACCTCCGGCTCGGTTTCATCCTCACCGGGCCAAGTCCGCTGCCAATCCTCCGGCGACCAGCTGGCAATGGCCGCGTGTATGCTCTGCCAGGTGTGCCAACCTTGGTAGATGGTGGGTAACAGCTGTTGATTTTCGGTCATGCTCAGACTCCATTTTCCGTGAACTTGCATCAGGCGATGGCGGAGGCTACTTTCCCTGTAAGTGTTAACCCGATTAGGACGGGATTCGCCGATCCAACAGTCGGGAAGAGAGAAAGGTCCGTTACATACGCATTGTCGATGTGGTGGAAACGTCCATTTTCATCTGTCACCGAGCTTCCTGGCGTGCCCATCCATAAGGTGCCTGATTCGTGGTGTGTCGTCCCTAGCCCGTCCCGCAATTGAGAGCGTATGATGTTCATCGAAGGCGGTTGCGTTTGCCAACCTCCATTGTATAAGTATTCGATGTCATTCGCATTCGCTGCCAGCTGCTGCACCAATGTCAAGGCGGCTTGGTCCATTGTATCCCATAACGTGTCATCGGCAGCAGTCGTATCTAATTGCACCCAGGCGCGGGGCACACCAAATTCATCCATCTCAAAGGGGCTAAGATTGATCCAACTACCTGTGCTGTTCGGCACGGGTGAGTTTTTGTCGCCTATCATCTCTCCCAGCCCGCGCACGGTAATAGCAACCCACTCTGCGCTCTGCGCGGCTAGCATGGTCGAAAGCAAATCGAGGTCGGGAATCATCCTGAACAACAACTCTTCAGACTGAGAGGAGGTCGATGCAGAAGCAGTAAATTGGAGGTGGAAGCGTCCTTGTGGCGTTGATCCTCGTACAAGGACCGCGGCGGTCTTGAGGAGGGGTGGCAGGGTAGCCCCCAGCGCGCTACGACGGACACGAACAGTCATGTTCGTACGTAAATGCGCCATCAAGTTACGCCCCATAAGCGGCGTTGGGAACGACAGTAACGCGAGGCGTGTAGACTCAATGGCCCCCATTGCGAGGACGACAGCACAATTTGGCGAGATAGGTAAGTGCTTTCGCTCTCCAGCAACGTCCACTTCAATTGTATGGACGACTCCCCCACTTGCATGTAGTCGTACTACGTGGGCTCGTGGTACAAGAAACAGGCGGCGCGTGGAGTCAGGGCTTGCGGCAGCTTCCCGTATAGCATCAGTCAGAATGGGGGCACTACTGTACTTATCGAAGCTGAATAAGCCAGAAGCGGGGGGCTCTCCCTGCACGGCGAGCGGTGCTTCCTCGACTGAATCAAGGTTCGGGACGGATGGCCTGACGGCGTCCAGTCGGTTGAAAAGTGATGTGTGCAAATCTCCCGTGATAAAGTCGGCACTCGGTTCTACCCCAATTTCGCTTTCAACGAAGACGTAATTCGCATCGAGATAGTTGGCAATGGATGCAGGCCACAACGCGTGATCAGCAGGGGTCAGACGTGGCGTCCATCCACCCCAATATAATGATCGCCCACCCACACAATAGGCCAGACCAGGCGATGCCTGATTGCTCCGCCAGGGAAGGCCCCACACTCTTTCCCGTGCTACGCCTGGATCAATTAGTACTGTGCTAGGAACATTGAGCCCAATGCGCGCTAGGTTCTGCACATGCTCCGATACTAAGAACCCGCCAGCTTCCAGGACCAATACGCGTTTAGCACCTCGACGATATACTTTTGCTGCACAATACGCCCCAAACATTCCAGCACCGAGGATAATCACATCAAAGGGTGGGCCACCATTGTTAATTGCTTCATCCCACGTGTTGCAGATGTAGCGCCCGAGAACGTCCTGTGAGAACGTTGTTTGCTGCACTTCTACCAACTGATTGGCCTCAGCCAATTGCTTCAATGGCATCTGACTTCCTCCCTTGGATTGACTTCCCGTAGCTCACCTGGCACCGTTACCCATTGACTGCTTGCAATGATAAAACAGGGTATGGACGATGTAAAGCGCGATATAAAGGGAGGTTGACTATCTCTGTCAAACTATCCGAGAGTGAGAGCAGTTATCGTCCGAGCGGCTGGGAGAGCCGTCAAGCGTCATCCGCATCGGACAAGGCCAGCATATCCCCTTGTTGGAAGGAGATGGCTGGATTTAAGTTCTGCTACGTATGAATTACAATACGCAAATCGACTCGACCGACTGGAAGATTCTGGAGGAATTACAGGAGGATGCGCGCCTCACCTATAGCGAGCTGGGTCGACGGGTGCAGCTCTCCCAGCCCGCGGTCTCTGAGCGCGTGCGTCGCCTGGAGGAAGCGGGAATCATTGAGGGATACCACGCCACGGTCAACCGGGAGCTGCTGGGCCGACCGATAACAGCGTTTATGCGGATGCGCGTGATCCACCCACAAGAGTGTCAATTTACCGAGATGATACAGACGATGAGCATCGTGACGATAGATGCGCTGGCGGGCGCGTGATGCGCGGGGCATTAGGCCGCACAGTATACCAACAGCAAAGCACATAAGAGCAGCTTATTGGAGTAAGTTACAACATGAATGCATATGCCTTTCGCCATTTCTACGAGTATCACTTCACTGAAAACCGCAAAATCTGGGATAGTTATGTCACTCAACTATCCCATGAACAGTTCGCGCAAGTTGTAGAATACTCTCACGGGTCTGTTCGAGATCAGATATTTCATCTCATCAGCGTCGACGATACATGGTTTAGCGACGTGCGGGGCGTGACCCTTCCGAAACCGCTCAATCCAGGAGACTTTCCTGATCGGGAAAGCATTCGTGCGCACTGGGACAAAGTTGAACAGAATATGCGTGGCTATCTTGCAGAGTTGCAGGATGATATGTTATCCACTAAGCCGTTAGATGGAGAGGACAAAGATCTCAT
>JALZCF010000329.1 GCA_030863245.1 Chloroflexota bacterium | reverse complement strand
GGCCGGACAGAGCATTATCGGCTCTGTCCGGCCTTTGCCATCACTTTCGGTTTACTCGCCGACGACGAAGCGGGCGAAGCGGTTCACTACAATGTTCTCACCGAGTTTGGCGATGTGCTCCTTGATGAGGTCGTCGATGGTCCGGGAAGGCTCCCGAACGTAAGGCTGCTCGAGAAGCACATTTTCTTCGTAGAACTTCTGCAGTCGCCCATCTGCGATCTTCTCCGCGATGTGGTCCGGTTTGCCTTCTTCCTTTGCCGCGGAGATGTATATCTCGCGCTCGCGATCCACCTCCTCTTGCACCACATCTTCTCTGGAGACGAAGCGAGGTGCAGCGGCGGCGATGTGGAGCGCGATCTCGTGTGCGAGCTCCTGGAAATCCTCGGTACGAGCCACGAAATCGGTCTCGCAGTTCAACTCAACGAGCACGCCAATCTTACCACCCAGGTGGATATAGGGTTCGACGATGCCCTCGTTCGCCTCGCGACTGGCCTTCTTGGCCGCCTTGACCATGCCGCGCTCGCGCAGCAGCTCGATTGCCTGCTCGATATCGCCACCGGTCTCATCCAACGTCTTCTTCGACTCCAGCACGCCAGCGCCCGTACGCTCGCGTAGCTCCTTCACCTGTTCCATGGTAACAGCCATCTTCTTTCTCCTTATCTTTTCATCCCGTACATGAGAACGACCGCACAAGGTGGTGTGAGTGCGGCCGTCCTGCTGTAATAGGTACTCTACAACTGTGGTGGATTGAGCGGCTGGACCGCCGTCAGACGACTACTCCTCGTCCTCGTCGTACTCGTAGTCGTCCTCATCCTCATCTAAATCGTAATCCTCGTAGTCGTCCTCATCCTCATAGCGGCTTGTAGCATAATCCGCCTCGTCAGTTGGGGAGAAGACACGGCGCGTAACGTCGATACCTTCCAGCGCCTGCTGCTCCTCTTCAACATATGCCGCCTCCCGCATCATGCGTCCCTCGAGTGCCGCATCGGCAATCGCACCCGTGATCAGCTTGATGGCGCGGATCGCGTCGTCGTTCGAGGGAATGACATGGTCGACCGCCTCGGGATCGCAGTTGGTGTCCACCATCGCGATCACTGGGATGTTGAGGATGTTGGCTTCCTTGACGGCAATGTGCTCACGCCGAACATCGATCACAAAGAGCGCATCAGGCAGAGCTTCCATGTTCTTGATGCCGCCAAGGCGCCGGTTGAGCTTCTCGATCTCGCGTTCAATGTCCAACGCTTCCTTTTTCGTCATCAGCTCCAACTCGCCACGGTTGCGGCGCGCTTCCTGATTGTGGAGGTATCTAACGCGCTTGCGGATCGTCTGGAAGTTGGTAAGCGTCCCGCCGAGCCAGCGCTCGCTGACGTATGGCATCCCCGCGCGCTCGGCCTCCCGCTGGATCGTCTCCTGCGCCTGGCGCTTGGTTCCTACGAAGAGCAAGACACCGCCATCCGCCGTAATGTCGCGCACCATCTCGTACGCTTTATGCACTTGATCCAAAGTCTGGCTCAAATCAATGATATGGATGCCATTGCGCTCGGTGAAGATATACCGACGCATCTTGGGATTCCACCGGCGCGTGCGGTGACCAAAGTGTACCCCTGCTTCCAGCAGGGATTTCATGGTAACATCTGACTGAGGCATGTGTTTAAAAATCTCCTTAATCACTCGTTTTAGTCACCCATCCCCTTCCTTCCCGTTGCGGGACCCCAGCACACCCTCCAGGGCACGATCGCAGCGGATCCGGGAACGTGCTTGATATTTGATAGGCCATCGGCCCAAGCGAGGAGTATATCACAGAGAGAACGCTTTTCCAAAAGCCTCCCCTATTTTTAACTATCATCCAATTGCTCCCGCCTGCTACCTGCGCATGTTGCACCTTTCCAGTTCCATCTTTCCTTCTGGCCGCTGTATTTTAGATTTCGCGTTCCCCTCACCTTGCCGCTCCGCCATCATTTGGATAGAATGAAACCTATGAGTCAACCGCGACGCCCGACATTGGTGGCCGTGCTTGCCCGACCAAGTGATGAGGCGGTTGCACCAGGAGGCACACTGGCGACTAGCGCGTGGCGCGGCGTCCGGACAGCGCTCGTCACCCTCTCTGGTAGTGAGAACCCGCACTGGCGCGACGCGGCGGCTCGTGCGTCCCTTCTGCTAGGAGTGGAGAGCCACTTTCACTGGGAGAGGGCGGCCGAGGAGGACGCGCTCCGCCTCGCGCGTATCTTCCGGGCGTTGCAGCCACAGGTTGTCCTCACCAATGCGGTGGCACAACCGTTCACCCAGCAGGCCTGGGAACTGGCGGCAGATCCCAGCGAAGAGATGCCAGGATTGCTAGTCTTTGATCTGATGAGAGCACGCCTCTGGTCGGTAGCAGACGAGCCTGCCTCTGCTACAGCACGGGTTGATGCAAGCGCGGCACGACCGCTCCTGCGCGCGTTGCGTTTCTACTACGCGCCAGCCACGGGCGAAAGTGAATGGGAAGGTAATACAGAGGCATACTTTGAATACTTTGACCTTCTCCGTGGCGCTGCCGTGCCGGAGTCCGAACCGGTAACCGATCTGTTTGTCGGCCTGTCTCCCAGCCCGATGAGACCACCCATTAGCTTTTTGGCGGAGGAAGATAGCGATGCGTCGTGCCCAGACGGCCCTACAACGTTGCTTGAATAGTCCCTATCTTTGGCGGGATGAAAGCAAGCGTGGCCAGGTAGAGGATGAATTAGCGGGAGCCCGGGAACTGTTGAAGCGGGCCCGAACTTCCTTTAATGAGGAAGATGAGGCGACCGGGTTGAAGCAGTCGTGGGGTGCCATGTTCCGCGCGGCCCATGGTCTCGTCTACAACGCGGGCTACATGGCTGAACAGCTCCGATGCCTGGAAGTGGTTCTACAAGCCCACTACCCCGATATCACGGAGGAGGATATTGCGGGACTACGTCGCGCCCAGGAACTGGTCGGTCCGCCCGATGTAGCGATCGAGCGTGCCCGTACTTTTATCGACAAGGCCGCGTCTCTCGTCCAAGGCGAGTTACGAGATATCGCGTAGCCCTCGCGTTTCATCATCCCATGCATCATGGAAGGAGACAATATCCATGGCAACCGCGCGCTGGTTCTTTCAACGAGAGCCGAGCAGCAAGTTTGTGATTCAGGAACATCTGCGCCAGGGATACTGGCGTGCGGGACCGGGCAAGCTGTGGGTTGATGCCGTGCAGGTGACCCCTCCCTACAAGGCAGTCGGGTACTGGCACGACGTCACCTTTGAACTGGAGTGGGTGCCCCTTGATTACCTCCTCCTGCGCTCCAATCGGCGGGAAGAAGAACTTATCCGCGCAACCAACCTACAGCTTGGCTTCAAGCCCAGCAAGGAATATGAAGAGAACGGCAAGCACGTCACCGAATGGCGCATGCGCCGTGTAGAGGACCCCCCGCCAGCCCAGCTCGGCGCGACGCCCGTCATCAACACACATGACCTATCGTAGCAATCATACCTTTCTTCCAGCCAACGGAAACCAGCCCTGCTCGTGCAGGGCTTCTTCATGTCTATGCCGTGGAATATGGTCGAGCTAACCGCTAATCACTGATAACTGACCGTATGC
>JALZCF010000319.1 GCA_030863245.1 Chloroflexota bacterium | reverse complement strand
CGTGTTGGGTTTGCCCGGCGCGCTGCTCACCCAAGTCAGTCAGGTTGTGCCCTTTGATTACACACGCCTGTTCCTGGTTTTCCTCAAGATCGGGGCGGTGCTCTATGGGAGCGGTTACGTCTTGCTGGCCTTCCTGCAAGATGACCTGGTGACGGACCTGGGATGGCTGACGCAACAGCAACTCCTGGACGCCGTGGCCATCGGTCAGTTCACCCCCGGCCCGGTCTTCACGACCGCGACCGCCATTGGCTACATTCTTGGGGGCTGGCCAGGCGCTTTCTTGGCCACCGTGGGCATTTTCCTACCCTCGTTCTTCTTTGTGGCCGCCGTCAATCCCCTCGTGCCCCGCCTGCGCAACTCCCCCTGGATGAGCGGCCTGCTCGATGGGGTGAACATCGCCGCCGTGGGCCTGATGGCCGCCGTCACCTGGGAGCTGGGGCGTGCCGCCGTCATCGACTGGCTCACCGCGCTGCTTGCCGTGACCGCGGCTGTGTTCCTCATTCGCTTCAAGCTCAACTCCGCCTGGCTCGTCCTCGGCGGCGGCTTGGTCGCGCTGCTCTACCGGCTCGCCGTGGGCTAGCCAGATTTGGCTCAGCCTTTCTGCCAGAAGTGCCGGGCACCATAACCAGAGATACTATGACCTCGGTCATCCTTGCCATCAGCGCCTTCATCGCCTTTATCATCAGCACCATTGCAGGGGGCGGTGGCGCACTGATTCTGGTTCCCATCACGAGTTTTCTGCTCGGAGCCCAAGCCGTCGCCCCCGTCGTTTCGCTCGGCACGATGATTAGCCGACCGGTGAGACTCGCCATTTTCTGGGATGAGATTGAGTGGGATGTGGTGAAGTACTACTTACCAGGAGGCGTGGTAGGAGCGCTCATTGGCTCCTACCTGTTTGCTAACTTTAGTGTGGAGTGGCTGCAAATTATCGTGGCGCTCTTTCTGATTTCGACGGTATTCCAGTACCGCTTTGGAGAGGAGAAGCGTTCGTTCGAGATGCACGACCGCTACTTCTTGCCCCTAGGGTTTTTAGTCTCCTTTTTTTCTGCCCTGATTGGCACCACTGGCCCGGTACTTAACCCCTTCTACCTCAACAGCGGTTTAGTTAAAGGTGAGATGATTGGCACCAAGACGGCTAACTCCTTCTTTGTTGGGTTGGTTAAGATTGGAAGTTACACCTTCTTTGGGGCACTCCACGGAAAGCTCTGGCTCTACGGGATTGTGATCGGGATAGCGGCCAGCGTGGCTAGCTACCTTGGCAAGCAGATTCTGGGGGAGATTAAGGAGATAACGTTTCGTCGAGCGGTTATTCTTATCATGGTAGTAAGTGGGGTAGTGATGCTCTACCGCCAACTATCAGGAGGACTTCCCCTTTAGTTCCTACCACTCAGTCTCCCAAGAGCTCTGCCTCGATGCGCTCACGCAACTCGTCTCGTGCCTGCCGGAAGGCTTCAAGCCGCTCAACCTCTGATCCTGCTACTCTTGAGGGGTCATCAATAGACCAGTGCCGGCGGTTTCGTGCGCCGGGGAAGACAGGGCAGCTTTCGTTTGCCTGATCACAAACGGTAATCACCTCATCAAATGACTCATTCAGGAAGCGGTCAAGGGTCTTAGACTCTTGTCCGGAGATATCTATATCCCATTCCTGCATAACCATTACCGCCTCCGGTCGTACAGAGGTTTTCTCTGTCCCCGCACTGAATACCTCAAAGTCACCATTGCCGAGGGTGCGGAGTAAGCCTTCAGCCATCTGGGAACGCGCACTGTTATGAGTGCACAAAAATAATACGCGTTTTGGAACTGATGGATTGTCTGACATGTACTACCCTCCTAAGGGAGCTACCTTTTCAGTCGTCATCCTCGAACCCTCGTTCGCCCAAGGCGCGGTCCAGCAAAAAGAGAGCCGCCTTGTCCTCCCCGATCATCTGGAGTTGAGCAATGACCTCCTCCGCGTTCTTTTCTTCCTCCACCTGCTCCTCGATAAACCACTGCAACATCACCTGCGTCGGGTAGTCGTTCTCCTGGCGTGCCAGTTCATAGAGGTCATGGATTGCCCGCGTCACCTTCTGCTCGTGCTCCAGCGCCATCTGGAAAACCTCCAGTGGTGTCCCAAAGTCGACAGGTGGCTGATTGATGGGCAGCAGGGTGACGCGGCTGTTGCGCTCATGCACATAATTATAGAAGCGCATGGCGTGTTCCTGCTCTTCCCGGCTCTGTCGAGCCATCCAATGAGCAAAGCCCAGCAGGTTGACACTTTCGAAGTGAGCCGCCATGGAGAGGTAGGTGTAGGCGGCGTAGAACTCCAGGTTAATCTGGCGGTTGATAGCCTCTTGCAGTGCCTCGTCCAGCACGATCATCTCCTTTCCTAATAGACGGTGGTTCGCTTCTACTATAGCATGACGGCTGCCAGAGCACTAGGGCGCGTTGGTCTATCATGAACTGTTTCACCGATGTTTCAACAATTTTTAACCTCGGTTAGAAGATTAGACTTTGCGCGGCGCTTGAAAAATCCCTTGACTTTCTCCATTCAGCTCCCTATATTGACCCACGTGAAAAGCTGTTGTCTTGAGTAGGGAGTCCGATATCGCACATCGCGTTCCCCTCATCATGAAGAAAGGTACCAACGTAATCATATGAGCCAAGCGTTATGCAAGCTGAAGAAAAGACTGTTGCGGCAAGACTTCGATCAGTATGTCCAGCTCGTCTCCTGCCCGCAGTTTGTTTGCACCAAATGTGGTAGAGCCGCCAATGCGAGCCGTAACCTCTGCGCCCCCTGTCCTATCCAGCAGGTTGCCCCGTCGAGCGGAAAGGGCAGCCTCATCGAGGAGATTCTGGCCCGTCGCCAGCCAGCGTGCCCCTCTTGATTCGGAATCCAGCACCACACGACTAACCGATGCTCACCAAGGCCAGCGGGTTGTAAAGGCAGATGTAGTATTCGTGAACGGTTCACCCGCCAGCCCCACTCCTAGCAACACGGCAATGATGGGATTGACATACATTTAGCTCGTCGCGAGCGTCGGACGCACATGCCTCAGCAGGGGCATGTAGGCACTGAAGGCCAGGAGCGAGCCAAAGACGACGAGGTAGAGCCGCGCCCCCACCGCTCTAATCGTCTACACTTCACATAACACAGCTAACTGTAGACCGTGGACCTGTAGACGGCAGTCGAAACGCGTCGTTCGCGTGGACACTTTGGTAGGTAGTAGATAGTAGGTGGTAGGTAGGATTCCTATCTACCACCTACTATCTACTGCCTACCCACCAAAGTGTAGAGGTGTAGAGGCGTAGAGACCGCTCGCACAGCCCCTTTTTCTCTACACTTACCGAAGGCAGAAGAATGAAAAGGCGTTATCCGTATCCGTTGATTCATCCTTCATCCTTCAGGCTAAAATGTCCGATTTTAGCGATTTTCAGGCTAAATTTCGCGAAAATCGGACATTTCGGACATCACACACGCCGCCAAAAATGTCCGGTGCGGACATTTTTCCGACTAGACTCCCCCAAAAATCGGACATTTCAGCCATCACCTAGGCACCCCGATCCATGGCTCATTGTCCCTATTTCTTGCCTAAAACTCCCCAAAATCAGACATAAATCAGACATGTTGGACATCGTCCCGGCTCCCTTCCGCGTGCAGCGTTTCACCCCTCCTAGACCTGCGATCGCGCAAAGTATTTCCTGCGCGTCGATCGCGGCGTCTGTCCAAAGTAATCCTGCATCAAGACTAATCAACTGTCCGCGACTGTCATGATCATGATGGGAATGCGGCGCTCGCTGGCCCGCTCCCTGTACACCTTGTACCAAGGGTAGATGTCCACCGCCCGTTGCCAGAAGCGCTCGTACTCTTCGCTGCTCGCCTCGTGCGCCACATACTCCTGCTCCTGGCCTCGAATAGAGCAGGTTGCATGGGGGTTAGCTTTCAGGTTGAAGTACCAGGCTGGGTGGCGTTCCTGACCCCAATTGGAGGCGATGAGCGCGAAGCGGCGCGGATCCTGGTCGTCTGGAACCCGTAGCAGGGGCACGGTGCGTGATAGCCCGCTCTTCGCACCGGTCGTAGTGACAAGGCCTATAGGTACCCCGGTCGTCATGCTGGCTAGAGTGGCACGTCCGCCTGTGAGCCGGTAAACCAGGCGATCGAGATGATGGGCAAGGCGCGAGTACAACCAGACGCCGGGGCGCGATAAAACGACCTTCTGGACGACGGTGTCAATCATCGCTCAGCACGTGCGATATGGACATGGAACGGAATCACCACGTGATCATCCGCTGTGACCTCGCGCAGCGGCGCTGCCATGTCGTCGCGAATGGCTGCGGTGAGTGCTTGCCGTGCCTGGGCGTCGAGGTGTTGCATCGACGGGATCGCGGCTGTGTCCACGTCGATCTCTCCGGCGAGGAACGCCTCGGGATCCGGAAAGCGCGCGCTCATCGAGGCCGGCTCGATCTCCAGGTTCTGAAAGCCAGCCTCCCTCAGCAGGGTGTGCAGCTCGTCGGCATCACCGAGTGAAAAGATCTCTTGCACGCCTGATTCACCCAGGCGCTGTTGGATCACGTCGTGCAGCGTCTGGTAGAAGGGGTGGCGATCGAGGCCCTGCAAGACACTGAGCGAGAGGCGGCCCCCCTTAGTGAGGACGCGATGCATTTCAGCGAGGGCGGCACGTCGGTCGGCGAAGAACATCAGGGCAAACTGGCACAGCACCAGATCAAAGCTGCCATCTGGGAACGGGAGATCCTCAGCCCGGCCCTCATGCCATACTATGGCAAGACCCTCGCGGTCGGCGGCTGCACGCGCCACTGTGAGCATGTTCGGATTGAGATCGAGGCCATTGACCTGTCCATTCAATCCAAGCTGTGCAGCGACGCGTCGGGCGACGATTCCTGTCCCGCACGCCACGTCCAGGACGCGCTCGCCGGGTTGCGGGTTGGCGGACTGAACCAGGTACGATGCCCAGGGGGCAAAGAATGTTGGCACCATGTAGCTTTCATAGGTCTCGGCCGGGTTGCTCATCGGATCCCTCCTTTGAATAGTGCAGCTGGTAGTGGCGGCGGCCCGCCGGGTGCCGGGGAATGTGCCCCCAGCGTCCGGCGAGCCAACCGGTACTCAAGAGGATAGAGCAACAGGCAGGCGGTGTCATGGGTGCGGGGACGTATTTTGGACACGTATGTTGGGTGGCGGGCGACACGTAGAGCGGCGAGCAGGGAGCGGAAGTCAGAAGGATGAAGGATGAAGGGGGAACGGCTTTACCACAAAGGCACGAAGGACACGAAGGGGTCATAAGGGCGCTTTGTGACTTCTTGGTGTTCTTCGTGCCTTTGTGGTTTTCCGTCTCACCCGACCAGCCGCCGACCCATGCCTCCCACTGATCACTAATCACTGATCACTGCCGTTGAGCAAGGCCGTGTTGGAGGGCGAAGGCGGTGGCGTTGGCTCTTGCGACTGGGCCGCTAGTGCCGATCTTTTGGTAGATATTGGAAATATGCCGCTCGACGGTGCGGATGCTGAGAACGAGTTCGGCGGCGATCTCCTGGTTGCTCTTGCCTGCTGCGATCAGGCGCAGGACCTCCACTTCCCGTGGCGTCAGATCAGCCACGTCGGAAGCCGGGCCGCGGTGTGTGAGAGGGGTAGATTCTATCTTTCTCAGTAAGGCTTCGGCGCGGGCGCTCTCCGGCACGGCTCCGAGTTGACGAAGGGCTTCCAGGGCTTTATGAGCGTGCTGCCCAGCGGTCCGGTTTCTGGCGAGGGCGAGCAATGATCGCGCGAGTTCGATGCGCGCACGGGCGCTCTCAAAGGGCGCGCCGCTGCGTTGATAGAGGTCGATCGCGTCCTCAAAGTGGCGGCAGGCTACCTCATGCTCGCGGTCTGCGGCCGCGACGATGCCCGACGCGAAACTGACGGTCGCCCGCAGGGGCTCGGTGGCTACGGTGGTGGCGATCGCGGCCAGTTCGTTGAGTGCGATCCGGGCTTGCGCGCGGTCGCCGCGTGCGATATGGGCCTGCACGAGCAGTTCCAGCGCTGCCGGGCGCTCTGTGCGCTCGTCGGCGGGGATGCCGCGTAGAAAACGTTCGGCTAGGTCGACTGCGGCCGCCGTGTCGCGCTGATCGAGCGCCAGGGCTGCCCGCGCGAGCAGCGCGAGATTGCCACCCAGCAGGCGAAACGGGTGGGACTCGGCCTGCGCGAGCAATATATCAGCCTCGTCAAAGCGCCCCTGACGGCGGCGCAGGTCGGCCAGCCGCACGATGCCCTCGCCGGCCTCAACCGGGCGGGTGGCAATCAGATCGTTCGTTGCCGCCACCAGCATCCCCTCAGCTTCTGTCCAGTGGCCGCGCCAGATCAGGACGCCCGCGTAGTGCATGCGGCAGTACGAGAACATCATCGGGTACTTCCAGCGCGTGGTGAGTTCCTTCACATAGGTGCACCACTGCGCAGCGCGCTCGTAATCGCGCACCCGCTCACAGGCATAGATCAGGTAGCAGCAGACTTGCACCCGTGCATCGAAGTCGGTCATCTCGCCCGACACTGCCGCCGTCGTGGACTCATCCAGGCAGCGCATCCCCTCGGCAATCTCTCCCGCGCTCACCAGTGCCAGCCCTTCGAGCGCCAGCGCGAGCATCTCCAGATCGATCACCCCAAGCGTGCGGGCTACTGTTGCTGCCTGTGCACCCAGCCTTTGTGCCGTAGTGCTGTCGTTTTGCAGCATGAGTGTGAAATAGCCCTCATAGATGGCGAGCAAGCACTGCTCGGGAACCAAGTCGAATCCTTCAAGCAGGCGATGGGCACGCTGGAGCCAGCCATTGGCGATGGCGTACTCGCCACGGAAGGAGTAATAGTCATAGGCCAGGTAGGTAGCCACCCGCGCTGCGCCCTGGCGGTCTCCCTGTTGGCGGTAGCGTCGGTAGGCCCGCTCACGGGCGTCGAAGGTCACGGCGGCATCGTCCAGCCACCACGCTGCCATGCCGAGTCCTTCCAGCGCCTCTGGCGTCTTCTCGACGCGCAGCGCTGCCTCGAAGCAGGCGTACGCCTCCTCCCAGGCTCCGCGGCCCAGGGCTTCCTGACCAGCTCTCAGGCATTCGTTAAGTGTTTGCTCACTACTGCTCTGTTGCATCACATACACTCTGCATCGGCGGTTTACGAGAGAACTCGACAGATGATGCGGTGCGACTACATCTGATTGTAGTCAGGATTGGTCATGCGTCTCTTACAAAAGGGCTCGCCGTACCACCATCGACTATTGTTGAGCTGGCTCGCTATCAAGGGAACGTAGGGGCACAATCACCACATCATGCAGACGCCAGTCGAACGAGTCGATCTGGTCGGAGAGCTCTTCCAGATTCTCCAACAGATTGTGCTCATCTTTCGGCACGACAAACGCTTCACCCGTGAAGATATCTCCCTCCTCACGCAGCCGAACCGATGCCTCTGCCACCCACTCTGGCTCTTCCAGCATGTCGCGCAACTGCCTAATCAGAGGTTCCTGGCTGTCGTCCTCCACCTTTGTAGGCTGTTCGTCCATCAGGTCGGTAACCGCTTCCTTCAGATTGCTAAGACCATCCTTCGTCACGTCGAGGCCAATGATGATCGCCGCTACGGGATCAGTCCACCACCAGCCCATGCCGATACCTATCACACCGCCAGCCGCGGCGAGCGCCGTCATCCAATCCGCTTTGTTCATCTTGGCGTCGGTGTAGAGCACCTTCTCGTGCAATTCACGTGAGAGCGGCAGTTTCATACGTCCTAGGACGAAGGGCGGAATAGCACTATAGAGCAGCGCACCTATCATGAGCCACCCCGCCCAGAAGCGGTACCCCAGCAGTTCCACCATCCCAACCGTTGGATGCTCCATCTGGATCAGTTTCATCCCCGAATCGTATAGGATATAGAAGCCGAAGCCTGCTAGGGCAATCGCGCCCGTGAGAAAGGCGATAGAGAGGGAACGGCGGTACCCGTAGGGGAACCGTTCGTTAGGCGGCGTGTCGCGAAAGTGAACGGCTACCAGGAAGGCAATTGGTGGGACCATGCTCAGGATATCCTCGAGCAAGGCCGATTTCATGGCCTGTGAGGTGCCCATTGTCAAGTAAATGACCACGATGATGGTGAGCATGAAGAAAAGCGTGGTCCATTCCAGCCGCTTCGCTTTTTCCAGCTGCTCTGCTTTCTCTGGCGGCAAGTGATAAGGTGCGCGCGGCTTCATGGTTGTACCTCCTGTACGGTCTCCCGAATCGATGAACGCCTGGCTTGTAGAAACTCCTCCACGCGCATTAACCAGCCATTCTCGCCGGGCGGTACTGCGATGACACGCTCTTGGTAGTAGGGATTTGTGAGCGCGATGTGGTTCCGCCAGGGCGTCGACTCGACTAATCCCCCCACTACAAGGTCCAACTCAAAGTGCTGCAGCTTCTCCAGCATCTCCTGCTCCGTCCCCCACGTCCACTCGATCTGCGCCTCCAACTGCTGGGCGAGTTCCTTCACTAATTCCGCTTCAATGCCTACTGCCTGGTCATCTTCCCGCATTACCCATGGCTCGTTCTCGACCGCTCCGACACGTAGTGTGCCACCGCGTACCTGTTCCAGCGTATTGTTCGGGTCGCGGGGGAAGCCGCAGGCAACACAGAGTACAGCTATCAGTAGTAAGAAGAGTAGGCGTAGCCGTGCAACCTTGTGCTTGCTCATCGATGGTAAATCCTCCGATCAATTGTAGCCCAACAATTGCCGTCAAGTTCAATTCTGATAAGATTCAGCGAGAACCTCATCGAGTCGCACTTCTCTCCCGATTGAATAGCTAGGATCGATCCATGAAATCTTCCTTCTTTCGCGCTAAGCCTTTTGTGCTCCTCCTACTATGTCTTCTCTTCCTCGCCCTAATGCCACCGCTCATCGCGCCACCCGCGTACGCGGCCCTGCCCTTGATGCAACGGCCTGTGCCCGGAGAGTGCGTGGAGGGTACGCTGCCGGGCGGCGCCCTTTCGCTGGTATGTGTTCCGTCCCGAGGGTGGAATGGCGACCTTGTGGTCTGGGCACATGGGTATGTTGCGTTCAACGAGCCGCTCGACTTCTACCATCTTCAGGCTGGTGATCTGTACATTCCGGACCTCATGCAAAGTCTGGGCTATGCTTTCGCCACGACGAGCTACCGTACCAACGGTCTTGCCATCCTGCCTGGCACCGAGGACATTCAGCAGCTGGTTGCCGCATTTCCAGCTGTGGTAGGCCAGCCGCCAGATCGAGTGTTTCTGACGGGTGCTTCGGAAGGAGGGATTATCTCAGCTCTGCTCGCCGAACAATCCCCTAACCTATTTGATGGCGTGTTGGCGACCTGCGGTCCAATCGGCGATTTCCAGCAGCAGCTCAATTATTACGGTGACTTTCGTGTTCTCTTTGATTACTTCTTTCCTGGCATTCTGCCCGGCCCAGTAACGGCGATTCCTCAGGAGCTAATAGATGGCTGGGATTCGGTGTATGTCCCCCAGATTCGGGCAGCCTTAGCCGCCGATCCGGCCATGGCCGTAGAGTTGCTCAAGGTGGCGGAGGCTCCTTATCAATTGAGAGATTCATCCACTATTGAAAACACCACTCTCAGCCTCCTGTGGTACAACGTATTTGCAACAAATGATGCGCTCTCGAAGTTAGGCGGCAACCCGTATGATAATACAAGTCGCTCATACCAGGGATCGAGTGATGACATTGCCCTCAACCTCGGGGTACAGCGCTACCGTGCCGATCCGGAAGCCCTCGCGGCGGTGGAGAGCTACAACACCTCTGGACAGGTTACGCTGCCCTTGGTGACGCTCCATACCACGGGCGATGAGCTCATTCCCATGTGGCACGAGCGCCTCTACCGTCAAAAAGCCGACGTGTCGGGGGAGGGCCAACTGACGCAGATCCCTATCCACCGCTACGGCCACTGCAACTTTACCGAGGTAGAGGCATTGGCCAGCTTCTTCCTTCTGGTATTTCAGGCGACGAGGGATATGCCCTCGCTCGAATATCTGCCCGCCACGGTCGACGTGGCAGCGGTACAAGGGCAGCTTGAGCGGATGGGTGTGACGAGGGGCTTTCGATAAGCTGCTTCCTTGCCAGGCGGGCTGCCGCCAGTCGCTGCCCCACCTACCGGATGACTTCCTGCCGGAAGACCTCTGGCCACCCTCCCCAACGATGTAGGGCGACAGGCTTGATGTCGCCGGCACGCTGGCCTTCGGCTCGGCAGACGGACAGGTAGGTTTCCCAGGCGTGGCTGGCGATCCGAAAGAGGCGTACGGGCGCGAGTTGCTCAAGGTCCCGACAGTAGCGGTAGTGGAAGTTCTCCACGAGTGCCGCTTCCAGTTCTTCCGCAAGCGGCGCGAGCCGTGCGTCCGGCACTCCATCCACCTCGATGAAGAGGGTGTACGCGTGACGATTCCGCTCAGCCGTACAGGCCAGCATGGCAAAAGTAGGGTGGAGTCCATGGTGGGCGAAGAGGGTGTCCAGCGCGTGCCGCACATGGCGCTCGTTCACCTTCTCACCGAAGCGGTCCGATACAAGCGCTTCTTTCCCAACAAAGCGGAGGAGGGGGCACTCCCCGAGGTGCCCCACAACCTCCACCAGGTCCTGCAACCGGTAGCGATACAATCCCCCGCCCGTGGTGAGAATGATGGAGTAGACGCTGTCACGTTCTAGTTCATGCGCTAGCAGGGGGACGGAACCCTCTATCTCCAGCTCCTCTTCCGGCAGAAACTCAAAGAAGTGTGAGCGGATCGCCAGGGCGGCGCCCGGATACCCTATCAGCGGAAAAGAGACAAATCCCTCTGTCGCGATCACGCCTTTTCCCTGAATGCGCACCTGTGGAAAGTGTCGTGCCACCTCCGGCACGTAGGTCGCCGCGTGTCCATCAGCCCAGCAACTGATCAGGCGCAGGTTGGGCCAGAGTCGTGTATGGATGGTACCCGCCGGGGCATCAGCGCTGAAAATCGTGCGGATCTCAGCCGCTCGCTGCGGGTCGGCATCATTCGCCGAGCGCAGTGACTCGTGCAGATCGCCGTCGATAGATGTGGGCGGCGAGAGGGTGCCGCGCTCGATATCCCGTGCTAGCGGCATCCACCAGTCAGCGAGATGGTCAACCAGCAACGTCAGAAAGGTTGGATTCCAGACGGAGATCAGAGCAAGAGAGCGGCTACGTAGCAAAAAGAGGAGGGTAACGTAGCGAAAGGCTTCCATATCATGGATCCACCGCACCTCGGATGGCACCACCTGGAACGAGCGAATAAGCGCGCTCTGCCAGCGGCCCAGATACTCGCTATCCTCCTCGAAACCGATGGGGATGCCGCCCGGCGTGCGCTCGTCCGCCCGTGTTACCGGCGAGATCGACCAGTAGGCTTCTCCCCTCAGCAAGCGCGGCTCGTGGCGAAAGAGGTCCACGATCCATGGCGCGATCGCACGCTGGAACTCCGCCTGCAGGGTAGCAGTATAGGGGATGAACTTAGTCGCCGCCGTCGAGCCACTTGTCGGCTCGAACAACCGCACCGCCTCACTCGTTAGAATCCCCTTCTCTCCCACGCCGATCCGCTCGACCGCATCGCGGTACGCCTCGTAGGTGGTGAGGGGTACCCGTGCCTGGTAATCTGCCACGGAGCGAATGGAGGCGAAGCCGAAGCGTTGCCCATACTCCGTTCCTGCATTCTGTTGCAGCACTCTTGAGAGCAACCGCCACTGCGTCCCCCTCACATTGAGAGTGGCACGGCGAAAGGCCAGGCTCTCCGGCACGCAGGATAACATCCAGAGTGCGTTGGCGGCGGTGCACAACAGCTCGCGCTTCATGCTGCCCTCACTCTGTTAGCCCTTTACCCGCAATCGCGCCAACAGGAGGAGCGCCGCAACACTCTGAAAGTAGATCGTCGAGGCCCAGTGCCTCGACGGGGAGATGCCGAAGGCACGATAGACATCACCTCTCAGAAAGATGCGCTGGAGTTGACGAATCAGGAAGACGAGCAGCGTGGCGTCGAACACGCCCTTGTAGCGCTGCGGCTCGCGGATCGCCAGTGCCTGCAGGAACGAGAGGGTCAGCACGTAGGCCCCTGCCGGGCGCAGGATATAGACGAAGCGTTCATCCGCTTCAAAGCTGGCACCGTACAATTTCTTGCCTACCCTCACACCCCCTTCTCCCGAGAAGAGCATCACCAGCGCCGTCATCACATGACCACTCAGTACGTAAGCCATGACGATCCTGGGGAACGATAGCTTATTTTCCATCTTGTCTCCTTTCAGTGTGATGTGGTGCATGTTGCATGTTGCATGTTGCATATTACGTATTAAGTGAACTACAAATGAGGGTGGTGGGTGTAAGGACCGCAATGGTGGTTCACGCACCACGCACCACGCACTACACGTAACATGCAACATGCAACAGAATCTCTTGCGTGACACATTATCCCCCAACCATCCGCTTTCCGGCCGCCGTCAGATTGTCCAGCCTGATTTCTGTGAGACAGGCGAGTTCGTCGCCACGCATATGTCCGGGGTTGGCTGCCGCGAAGAAGGCCACATGAGGGTCGCGTAGCCGCCGCTCGGTTATCTGGGCAACCTCGGGGCGTAGCGGGGTGGCGTGAGGGAGGCGCACGATGCCGTGCCGCGGGTCGTACTGGTCGCCGAACTTCTGTTGCGCCAGCCGATCGAGAATCCGCTGGAGGTCCGGTGGGGTGGAACGGGCGTAGGTCGGATAGAACTCCCGGAAGAAGAGGGGGAGGAAGCGGTAGGTTTTGTAGCCGGAGGAGATCAGAAACCAGAAGGCATGTGCGGCTGGAATCGTTGCGGCGAGCGCGAAGACGTGCTGCGACCAGAGGCGAGGGAGCAGGCTCTCTCCCCAGTAGGAGTGCTCGACGATCGTATCGCCGGAGAAGAAGGCGACGATGGGCTGGTCATCCACGATGGTATGGATCCGCATCAGCGTGGAGAAGCCTTGAACCTGCTCGGTTGCGCGGTCGCGGAGGAGGATCACCGACTCCTTCTCCGCCAGATCCTGTTCGAATTGGTTCCGCGTGGTACCCTCGAAGTAGCGCATCAGCAACCGGAACATCTGCTCGCGCTCGGCCGCCGTCAGCGTCTCGACCGGTTGCACGGCTCCCTGTAATCGTCCCCAGAGCGTAGACGCCCGAGTTTCACAGGGAAGCGATCTCGACGTAGGGAATGCGCTTGTCAAGCTGCTCATGGAATGATCCTCCGTCCTCCCAACAGGCTGTATAGAGGGTACTGCGATAGGTCACGTGCAGGGACTCGCGGGCGACGGCCAGTAGGGGATCGCTCGCGGCGAGACCCACCATCAGGAAAGTGTAGCCTCGCGTGGCGGCACGGTGGCAGAGGTGGCGAAGCAGGATGCGGAAGGTGGCGGGATCGTTGTCTGCGATGCAGATGAAGCTGGCGTAGGCCAAGCGGATGGGCTGGCCCGGCGGGGGGAGCGGTGGCATGCCGACGAGCCGCGCTGCCGCACCGATGAGAGGGCGCTGGCGCGCCAGCGTCCCGCTGTAGGCCCGCACCACGCTTTGCTTGTACGCCGATTGATCCCACAGCCCGGCGACACCTGCTATTCTGCCGCCATGTCGCACGATCGCAAGATCCTCCAACTGAAACCCGCGCGTCAATGGGCCGACAAAATCCTCCTCGCTGTAGGCAGGGTAAAACTGCTTCTCAGCCCCCTGCTCGCGGAGGAACGCCACGATCTCCGGTAGCACCGACCGGTTCCCCCAGCCGACCTCAGAGGGCGACGCCCGTCCGCCGCGCGAACGGCGCAGGAGAATGGCGATCGTGTGCAGGGAGGCCACCTCACGGAAGGTGGGGTAGTGCCGCCGCGGCTTGTCCACGAGTAGCCCACGAGCCTCTTCGTTCCCCGCAATAATCGTCGTCAGGTAGCCCCGTGCCCGGCCGTCGTCGTGCAGGCTGCGCAGGAAACGAAAGGCAGCGGGCAGCAGCCAGCGCCCCTGAAAGCGTGTGGCGACCCGCAGCTGGCCCAGGTATCCCACCTCCTCCACTCGCCCATTGACGAAGAGCGGCCGCAGCGCGCGGCAACCGAGGCCTGCGAGGGCGCCGGTCGGCAGATGGCGCGCGACGGGCACCTGCCAGAACGGCCCCATCGTCCCGCACCCTGCAAAGTAATCCGGCTCCCGCTGGTAGCTCACCGTAATGTGCCCCGGCACCGCACTCTCGCGCAGCAACTCGCGGATGGCTGCATCGTCGGCAGGGGTAGCCAGATCGAAGGTGAAGTCGCTCATGGAGGGGCCACGTGCACCGCCTTGATCAACTCCCCTTGATACCCTTCATCCCCAAGGGGAAAGAAATCGCGTTGACGCACCTCCCGGCGCAGCGTGCCATTGATGAGGAAGAAGTTGTGCCACATGAAGAAGTCGCTGCGGTTCACCGGATCGAGACTCCGCTTGAGGATGGAGGAGAGAGAGTAGAAGCGGGCGCGGGCGTCGACGCACTTGCGCTGGACCATCTCGGGCGACATTCGTTTCGGTTGAAAGGGCACCATGTTGTAGGAGTAGCCGGGATCGAGCCACCATTTGTCGTAGAGCAGACGCTCCTCCCGCTGCAGGCGCGCGTAGAGCGGGGTGCCGGGGAAGGGGGTCAGGTGGTTGAAGGCGACCATGTAGAAGCGGTGCTGCACGGCGAAGGCAAGGGCCTCCTCGAAGGTGTCCTCGGTATCCTCGTCATAGCCAAAGATAAAGGTGATGTAGAGACGGATCTGGTGCCGGCGCAGGTTTTCTAGTGCCTTCTCGTAGCCGCCCTTCATCTGGTTGAAGCCCTTGTGCATCTGCTTCAGGTTCCGCGGGTTGAGCGTCTCGAAGCCGATCAGCAGTCCCTGGCAACCACTTGCCTTGATGAGTCTCAGAAACTCCTCATCATGGGCCGCATTGATGCTCGCCTGGCTGACCCATCGTTTCTTGAGCGGGATCAGGGCATGGAAGAATTCCTTCGCCTGCGCCATGTTGGAGGTGATGTTGTCATCCACAAAAAAGATGAGCTGCCTGTCGATCCCTTTGAGCTCCTCGATGATCTCCTCCGTGGGGCGACGGGTTTGGGTCTGGTTGAAGTAGGATTGGATGGCGCAGAACTCGCAGCGCAAGTGGCAGCCGCGCCCCGCCTCCACCAGCCCGATGGGCAGGTACCGCTTGCCCTGGAAGATTGAGCGGTCCGGCCGGAGGGCCGTTAGCGGCGGCCGCGACGTGCTGCGATAGAAACGCTGCAGCCGTCCCTGGCGCGCATCCTCGATCACCTGCTCCCAGAGCAGCTCCGCCTCGCCGATGACCGTGGCCTCAGCATACTCACTGACCTCCTCGGGCACCAGCGTCGCATGGAACCCGCCCATCACGACCGGCACGCCCCGTCGCCGGTATTCTGAGGCAATCTGGTAGGCACGCTTAGCGGTGTAGGTCTCCACACTGATGGCAACGAGGTCGGTCGGCTCGTCGTAGGGAATCGCCTCCATGCGGTCATCATAGAAACGCACCTCCACATCGCGTGGCGTGAGTCCGGCGAGGGTGGCGGCCGGCAGTGGCTCCATCTGCCACGCCTTGATGTAGGGCTCGCCGACACGGCGCCCGATGCAGGGGTGAACGAGGGTCACTCGCATAGGGGCTCCAGGGGGCTGTCTGCCCCGAGGGGTTGGCCGAGCTTGTTGAATATCTCTTTGCGAGCCTGGTAGTTGGCGAGCAGGAAGAGGCCGAGGTTCACGGGCGATCGGCAGTTCGTCCTCGGTTCCAATGCACGGTAGACAGTGGAGCGATAACTATAGAAGGTCTCCCGAGCGCGGATGCAGGCCTCGGCCAACTCGACCGGCGTCATTTTCTTCGGCTGGAACGTGACATCGCCATACCGGTAGGAGGGGTCGAGCCACCAGCGGTTGTAGAGGAGGCGCCCCTCGCGGCGCAGTCGCTCGTACGCGTGGCTGCCAGGCGTGGGTGACAGGGCGGTGAAGTTGACGAGCGAGAACCTGGCGCGCATCGCGAACTCCGTCGTGGCCTCGATGGTGGCAGGGGTGTCGCTATCGTAGCCGAAGACAAAGGAGCCGTAGAGCATGATGCCCTGGTCTCGGAACTTCTCGATCGCGGTCACGTAGTCCCCATCC
>JALZCF010000303.1 GCA_030863245.1 Chloroflexota bacterium | reverse complement strand
GGATGGGGGGGATAGTGCAGAAGGAAGGCAACGATTCGAGAATAGGGGGTTGGAGACTGGAGACTAGGGAGCAGTTGAAAGAGGCAATGCGGGCGACGAAAGAAAAGTGATACCGAAACGACTGGAGCGGGTCCATTACGTAGCGATAGTCCTGGCGATGGTAGGGGCTTTCCTGGTGTTGAGCTTTGTCGGGCGCTTTGAAGTGGATGAGACGACGAGGCTTGTCTTTGGCGTGGGTCGCGAGGCGCCAGCGCTCGAGGTGCCGGTGCAGCTCTTTCTGCTCTCGATGGGAGTGTTCTACCTTATTGCGGCAGCAACCGCTTTTGTTCCTCGATTGCGCCGCGTCGCGATCGGTGCCCTTATTCTGGCCGGGCTCCTCCTTTTTCCCGCCGTGCTGATCGCGAGTGCGGCGGGCCGGCAGACCAACGTTCTGACCATGATCTCCGAGTCCCTACGACTTGCCACGCCTATTGCCTTGGGAGCGCTGGCGGGATTATGGAGCGAGCGGTCCGGGATTATCAACATCGCGATCGAGGGGATGATGCTGGCGGGGGCAGCTTTCGGCTTTACCGCCTTCTTCTTTTTAGGGCAGTCCATTGACAACACGAGCCTGGCGCTCTTTCTATCGATCGTAATCGCGGTGCTGACAGGCGGTCTCATGGCGCTCCTGCATGGCTGGCTCTCCATTACGTTCAAGACTGACCAGATCGTGAGTGGTACCGTCATCAACATCCTGGCCATCGGCCTCACCAGCTTTATCCGCCGTCAGTACCTGCTCGGCAGTCGTGCGGGACGTGTCACGCTGCCCGTCATCGAGATTCCTGTACTCTCCGATATCCCGATCATCGGCCCCGTCCTGTTCGCACAGAAGCCGATCTTCTTCTCGATGTTCATCATCCTGATCCTCAGCCACCTGGTGCTATTTTACACGACATGGGGATTACGTACGCGTGCGGTGGGCGAACATCCTAGAGCAGCGGATACGGTCGGCATCGACGTCATCAAGATGCGCTACGCCAATGTATTTATATCAGGGATGATCGCGGGTCTCGCCGGTGCCTGGTTCTCGCTGGAGACGGTCGGCGCCTTCGACGACCTGATGACCAACGGCAAGGGGTTCATTGCGCTGGCGGCCCTTATCTTCGGTAAGTGGACGCCCATTGGCGCCTTTGGCGGCGCGATGCTCTTCGGCTTCTCCGAAGCACTCGGCACCCGCTTCCAACTCCTCAACGTGCCGGTGCCCAGCCAATTCCTCCAGATTCTTCCCTACGTCGTCACGATTGTCGTCACGAGTGGTCTCATTGGGCGTTCCATCCCTCCGGCCGCCATCGGTCAACCCTATGAAAAGGGCGGCCACTAGAGTGCGGCGCTGACTACTACGCCTCCGCGTTCCTCTGCTATCATCCTCCTAAAGCGTGAAGGTAATGACTCGCGTTCGACATTTCATGGCTGCACTCGCCCCAATGAGCCTGGTTGGCAACCTCTGGCAATTCTTGCGGGAGATCCGCGCGCCCTACTTCGCCGCGATCGCACTGCCGATCCTGCTAGGTAGTGCTGTGGCGTGGGCGACGGAGGATGTACTCAATGTAGGGCTCTTTGCCCTGGCACTGGTGGCAGGCGTTTTCCTGCAGGCAGGCGCCAACATGACCAACGACTTTTTCGACTATCAACGGTTGGGAGAGGGGAGCCGCTGGACGCTCGTGCCGCCACAACAGGCGATGCAAGGGGCATTTGGCTTCTTTACCGTGGGGGCAATGGTGGGCTTGTACATCGCCCTTGCCACGGGTCCACTGGTGCTGCTCCTCGGCATGGTTGGTATCGTCAGCGGCTACATCTACAGCGCGCCGCCCTTCCGGTTGAGTGGTACGGGCGTCGGGGAGGTGCTGGCAGGGATCAATCTGGGGCTACTGACGACGCTAGGGGCCTACTACGTTCAGACGGGAACGGTTGATTGGTTGGTAGTATGGACAGCACTCCCCGTCGTCCTGCTTATGTCCGCTACCCTCATCTTGAATGGCTTCCTTCCTACAAAGCTGGCTGCGAATCGTTCTCTGTGGGCTCGGTTGGGACGGGAGCGAGCAGGCGTTGCGTACGCCCTGCCCGCGCTGCTCGCCTTCGCGGTGCTAATTGTTGGTGTGGCGCTGAACCGGTTGCCTCAGATCACGCTGCTCGCTCTGCTCGGAATGCCGCTCACCGCTAGCGCCATTGTTGGCGCTCAGCTTGGCCGTCTCACCTTCGCCATCGTCAGTGCGGTGGGCGCCCATCTCAGCACGACCGCGCTGTTGTCGTTAGCCTTTGTGATTCAAAGGTTCGTCTGATGGCGCCCCCCTCGCGTGTGCCTACCGTCCGTGAGATGAGTCGGTTGGCCCTGCCGTTGGGGAGCCGGTTAGCAGCGGGCGCCCTCGGCCTGGAGCGACCGGTGTGTTGGGCCCGCAGGGGTGGGGTCCTCTCGCCACTTTTCCCTGTTCTAAATAGCGACGAGGTGGCCCTCCTCGATCTGCTGCTGATACAGCCTAGCAACCCGGGCCTCACCCTGGCGCGCGCGGTACGTGAATTGGGGCGGCTCGGCCTGGCAGCTATCGTGGTGAAGGGCGTGGTCGACCGTGCCGCGGAGCGCGAGGCGGAGCGCAGCAACCTGCCGCTCTTTATCCTGCCCGACGATGCGGACGTGAGCCGCACCTCCCGTGCCATCATCCGTCTCATCTCTGACCGGGAAGCACAGGAAGAGGCGCAGGCGGCTGCCCTCTACCGCAGTCTTAGCCAGGTCGTGGCTGCTGGGGAGGGACTCCATGGATTGGCGAATGAGCTGCACCGGCTATCGGGCCATGCGGTGCGCGTGAGTGACCTAGATGGCACCCTGCTCGCGCAGGCGGGTAGTGTGCTACCCAACAGTGTAGAGTTGACGCGACCGCTCTTCGCCGGCGATACGGCCGCCGCCATTCTCGCACTGCGCGACACGCCGGAGACCCTGGACGACTTTTCTCAGGTGGCACTGGAGCAGGGTGCGGCGGCGCTGGCGCTGGAACTGGTCAAGATGGAGGCGGTGGAGGCAGCTCGCGAGGGCGTATACGGCGACTTCGTCGCGACGCTGCTCACCGGCGAGGCGGAATCTGTCCTGCTCGCCCGCGCGCGTGCGGCGAACTACCCGCTGGATGTGGTTCAGTGGGCGATTGTGGCAGTGGCGGATGTTGAACAGGTGCCACAGGAAACGATGCGCACCTGGATGCGACGAGTCGTCGCACAGGCGGAGACAGTGAACTACCAGATACGGGTGCACCTGGTGCAGGCTATCATCATGCCGCTCGCGCAAGCCTCGGATGATGAGAAAACTCGCTGGGAGGCCACACTGGTCGTAGCGGGCGGTAGTGCTGGCTGGGAAGCAGGACGCTCCGCTTTTGTCGACTACCTCCGCGACACATGGTTCGCCGCAGCCCCGCTATCCCTCGCAGCGGGCGACCCGGCACGTGGCCTGGAGGGGCTACGGCGTGCGCTGGAACAGGCGAGTGATGCCCTTTCCCTGGGCTTGCGTCTCTTTGGCGAGGGGCGAAGCTACCTTCACCGCGAGATGGGGCTGTATCGTCTTCTGCGTCACCTGCAGGGAACGGACGATCTGCAGCATTTCCTGGATCAAACCCTCGCCACGTTGATGACGTATGATGAGGAGCACGAAACGGAGCTACTGGAAACGCTGCGTGTGCTGCTGGACCATGGCGGCAACATCAGTGCGACTGCCAAGGCGATGCACCTGCACCGCAACTCCCTCGTCTACCGCCTCGACCGTATCCGCGAGATCGCGGAGCTCGACCCGACCGACCCTGACGACGCTTTCACCCTCAAGCTGGCGCTAATGCTGGCGCCGCTACGTTAGCAGATGGGAAGGGGGCATCTCGCCGAAGCATAGAAGGTGCTGGCGGAATCAATCGAGCTAGCTGTGAGACAGGAAGGCAGGCCTTGTCATCGAGATGGTGCTCTCCTATAGACAAGAACGTAAACGCGCATAGAATATAAA
>JALZCF010000275.1 GCA_030863245.1 Chloroflexota bacterium | reverse complement strand
GGCCGGAGCACCCGCATCAGATGTTGTGAAGTCATTATCAAAAGATGCCGGTGTGCGAGTGTTCGGTAGCCAGTTACATAACCAACCCATCGCGGACAATCAATGTCTTGAACAGCCTCGATGGACCTGTCCAGCCACTCGATTATCAACCGTAGGTGCTCGATATCTGTCCAGTTGCGGTTGATATGACTCTCCAGGGCATCCGTCGAGGGCAAGCTCTTGCTCATCAATACAGTGGGAGGCGCGAGACAGCTCAGATAGTAAGTCATGTGGCCGACCTGAACGTCATGCCGCCAATCGCCAAGATCGTCGAGAAGCTGCGATGCAACAGAGATGTGCTTGAGAGAGAGCTCAATGGGTTCTAGGATCTCCGGCTTGTCAGAGGCGATGGCCAGCGCAGCAACTGTCGTCACAACCGGCGACACCTTACCGTGAGTTATCGTGAGCAAGCGCTCCATCGAGAACCCTGCGGGATTGGCTTGAGCATCCAGCTCGGCAGCGATCCCGGCAACATGAGCGGCCACCAGACGGTCAAAATGAAACCAGAAGGATGACGAAGAGGGAAAGGCATCACGGAATTTTGCGGCGCCATTGGCATATAACGCCTGCTGGAACAGGATGATGGGCTCCGGCTGCTCAAAATGCCCGTCGACCAGGTGGTCAAGCACGATCGAAGCGAGCACGAAACAGGCTCCCGCCTCGGCAATCAGCACGAACCTCTCATCCTCGAGCTCACTAAACGTCTCTAGGAAAAGCCAGGGCGTCCCGACCAGAACCGGATTCAAGCCCTCCAGATCAAGAAATGGTTCCATATCGGCACTACCTACATAGGTACCCGCCACTTGCCCTAGACGCGCTAGCGGCGATGGGAGTTCACGGATAAACTCGAAGTACTTTTCATTTAGCCGAACAAAAAGGGTGACAGCGCGGTCACCCTCTGTATCCCTCGGATCGCTCACTTCCTTCTCCCGCTCATTCTTGCTGTTTCAGGACGGCTCCGGTAACCATGGTCCGAGCCGGGTATCACCTTCACTCTTGGACTATACGTACGGTCCGATAGCCTCTCCCACTCCTGGCGGGAGGGGCCTGATAAACCAGAACCGGGTGCCATACGCATCATCGACAATCCGCTGGTAATCCTTGCAAATCAGCGCCACGTCCGCCAGGGTAACGCCTTCGCGATCTAGGAATGCGAGAAGGTCAGGGGTGGAGCCATGACGCAGCACTGTTTCGACGGCTGGATCTGTCGACGCCCTAATGACCAAATCAGTCACTTTCTGCCAATGCTGCGACGAAGCCTGCCCATCGGGCGTTTCCGCCATCCGAGCAAACAGAAAGTCCAATACACTGGTTCGAGTACCTCGGGCCAACAGCTCTGCAATTTCTGGGTCGTCATTTGCCCATGCCAACACAACGTCCATGCTGTCCCAGGAACCGAGATCAGGTGTCATGGCTCCCTCCTTGTATGAATTGCTGGTGAGTATCGAGATTTTCCAGCCGGGGCGTTGCGATTCGTCCTAGACTTAGTCGTTTGTCGCTCAACGCGAACGCCAGAAGCGTAACAAACAGCCAGGCAAAGTGGAAGCGACCAGCGAAGGCTAAGACTATCTCGCTTATATGTGTTTCGTTTCTGTATAGTAAATATGTGTGAGCGATTGTCAACAGTAAGATAGCACCGCATGCCCGAGCAGCACGCACCATCTGGCCTCTAACGGGAGGAAGCGAGCCAGGAAAGGGGATTACCATTGACGTAATCACCCCGAAGAGTACCCCGTATACAATATGAACGGGGATGTAGACCTCTGGGCCCACCGTTGGGTAAAGGAGACCCGCCAACGAGAACACGATAAGAAGTGCAGACAGCACGAGACCAGCGAACCCGCTCGCCAACCACCGCCATCCCCCTCGATATCGTTTCCCATCTAGTGCATCGACGAGGCCCAGCGTAAACCCTGCTACGATTCCAAGCAGTCCGCCCCAGAACGACGCTGCGATGATGCTACTAGCAAGCCACGCCATCCCGCTCACGAACCCCGTGACCTCCTGACTGAATTCCGGATTGATGATCCCTGCCAGCAGTGGTATGCAACCGCCGGCAATGCCACCGGCAATTAAACCTCCCGTTCCCGCCCGAAATGTTTGTTTCAGGACCTCAGCTTTGTAAGCATGCCAGCGCTTCTCCACTACCGCCCCGGCCACTGCCAGCCTGGGATAGGGATACCCCTCCGGCGGGAGTCCTAACTCATCCATAGCAGCCACGAGTTCGACCAGCGTTGGCCTATCACACACATCGTTCACGTCCGCGGGCGAAAGCTCCACGCCCTCGTCAAATCGGCCCCGGCGCCCTGCTAAGACCGTCGCCGTCGCCCCCACCGTTGACCCGCCATCGGGCGCATGCGTGACCTGCGTGCTCCGCCTCCCCAGGGGCGGGAAATCGTTCACCAATCCCGGCACGACGAGTTGGAAGACATGCTCGGGACGAGTAAGATCCTTGAGGTAATGCTCGCCTAGCTCCTTAAGCGCTACACCCTCGGGCAGGCTGTCGCGTGCCAGCTGCGCCGTCGTCAGCGAGAGCAAGGTCTGGCCAGGATGCGCCAAACTGCGCAGGCGAGCACAGCGATTGACATCGGAGCCGTAGTAATCACCTGCCCGCAGGTCAGCCTCACCGGTATGGAGGGCAAGGCGGATGCGGAGCGGGTCAGGCAGGGGCCAGTCCTCGGCGGCGAGCGCCTGTTGAAGGGCACAAGCCGCCGCTACCGCCTCGGAGGCGCGTGCAAAGATCGCAAAGCGACTATCCCCCTCGCCACGCGGCCGCACCACCTGCCCGCCATGGGCTTCCACCGTGCCCTCCACCAGCGCGTCGTGCCGGCGCATCGCCTCGCGCATGCCATTTGGATGTTGCTCCCACAGCCGCGTGTTGCCGACAATATCCGTGAAGAAGAAGGTTACCGTCCCCGTCGGTAAAGTGCTCATACATCTATCCGCTACCTAACTATCGCGTATATTGCGTATTGCATATTGCATATTGCATATATTAACGGCTTTCGTGGCGTGTGTTGCGTCCTGCATCATACACCATCTATCTTCCACGCGTTACGTCTTACGTATCGCCTACCTCCTCCACGCACCATACACCATGCAATATGCACCATGTACCATGCAACATGCAATATGCAACAT
>JALZCF010000565.1 GCA_030863245.1 Chloroflexota bacterium | reverse complement strand
GAAGTAAGGGGGACAACGAGTAGATGGGACTTACATTGGCTGAACAAATTCTTTCCCATGCGGCAGGCCGCCGGATCACACCGGGGGAGCTGATTGTGGTGGAGCCCGATCGGGTGATGGCCCACGACTCGCTGTCGCTGGGCATTATCAAGATCATGCAGGAGCAGTTGGAGATGCCGGAGGTGCGATACCCGGAACGTGCGGTGCTCGTACTCGACCATGTGGCGCCTGCCTCGACGGTCGGAGTGGCGAACAGCCAAAACGTGGTGCGCCATTTCGCGCGGGAGCAGGGCATTCGTCTCTTCGAGGTGGGCCGCGGGATCAGCCATCAGGTACTGGTGGAGGAGCAGCTGGCACAGCCCGGTATGATCGTCGTCGGCTCCGATTCCCACTCCACCAGCTACGGAGCGGTCGGCGCGTTCGGGACGGGCATGGGGTCGACCGACATTGCACTGGCGCTGGCAACAGGACGCACGTGGCTACGTGTGCCAGAGACGATTCGCGTCAACGTGGTGGGACGATTCCGCCCTGGCGTGGATTCGAAGGATCTGGCGCTCAAGATCGGGCGGGAGCTCTCCATCGCGGGCGCGACCTACTGCGCAGTGGAGTATCACGGGCTGGAGTGGTTGGAGCTGGCCGGGCGGCAGACCCTCACGAGTATGGCGATCGAGCTGGGTGCGAAGGCAGGCATCGTGCCACCGGAGGGGGAGGCGGTCGCCCACTTCACCGTGCCTTCGTGGCTACGCGTCCAGCCGGGCACGCGGTACACGCGGGAATTGACGGTTGATCTGAACGCATTGGCGCCGCAGGTGGCGCTCCCCCATGCGGTCGACAACGTGGTCGATCTGGATGCGGTCGAGGGCACGGCGGTAGATGTGGTGTTTCTCGGTACGTGCACCAATGGCCGTTACGAGGACCTGCGCGCCGCTGCGCAGGTGCTGGCAGGGCGCACCATCGCACCCGGGATGCGCTTCATCGTCACACCTGCCTCCAGTCGAGCACTGCAGCAGGCGATGGCAGATGGCTCGATGGCGACATTGCTTGCAGCGGGCGCCACCCTGACCACGCCGGGTTGCGGCCCATGCATGGGACGCCACCAGGGCACACTTGGCGATGGCGATGTCTGTCTCTCCACCGGCAACCGCAACTTCCGCGGCCGCATGGGCTCCCCCGACTCCCAGATCTACCTCGCCAGCCCCTGGGTAGCGGCCGCCACCGCGCTAACCGGAAAAATAACCGATCCAAGACAAGTAGCAAACTACTCCGTATAGTACATCGCCTAGAAGTATTGAAGCCATTGGTTACCCAACATGCAACATGCGACAAGGAGCCCTCTCATGCAAAGAGTCTGGAAGTTCGGAGCTGATGTCGATACGGACCAGATCGTGCCGGGACGCTATGCCCCGTATATGCGGCCGGGTGAGGATCCGGGGAAGTTCGCCTTTATCGAGGCGCGGCCGGAGTTTGCGGAGAACGCGCAGCCGGGGGATGTGATCGTGGCGGGACTTAACTTTGGCTGTGGATCATCGCGGGAGTACGCGCCGGCGGCGCTCAAGGTGCGGCAGATCGGGGCGATCATCGCGCCGAGCTTTGCGCGCATCTTCTTCCGTAACGCGATCAATCTGGGTATTCCCGTGTTTATATCGGAGGAACTCCCAGCACTCCTGGAGGATGGAGAGAACGTCTCACTGGAGTTGGACTGCAACAAGCTGGTAACGATTCATGGAACGTTCACATTGCCGCCATTACCTTCCTTTGCAACGGAGATCATTGAGGCGGGCGGTATTGTGGCGTATGTGCGGGAGTACGGGCACTTTCCAAGGGAGTAGAACAAGGATTTCTGGAAAGGAAGGATGGGGCGATTCGGGACTTGCGGGAGGTGGGTGCTGTGGCAAGGTTGTGTGTGATTGAAGGGGACGGCATCGGGCGGGAGATGGTGCCTGCGGCGGTGCGGGTATTGCGGGCGGTGATGCCAGAGCTGGAGACGGTGCCTGCGGAGGCAGGATGGGCATGTTTCGAGCGACGGGGCATGTCGGTACCTGAGGAGACGCTGGAGCGGATCCGGGACTGTGGGGCAGCACTTTTCGGGGCGGTGGCATCACCCTTGGAGCGGGTGCCGGGGTATCGTAGCGCGATCGTGATGATGCGGCAGGCATTGGGATTGTATGCCAATGTGCGGCCCACGCGCAGCCTTCCATTGCATGAGGCGCGAGCCGAGGTCGATGTGCTGATCGTTCGCGAGAACACGGAGGGTCTATACAGCGGACGAGAGCGGTTGGAAGGGGAGGGACGCGCGATTGCGGAACGCGTGATAACGCGCGAGGCATCGACACGGGTGGCACGAGTGGCGTTTGAGCTGGCGCGACAGGGCAGGAGGCAGCGTGTAACCGTCGTGCACAAGGCGAACATCCTGCCGCTAACGGATGGACTATTTCGCGACACCGTCCGAGCCGTGGCTGAGGATTATCCGGACATCGAGGTTGACGAGATGCTGGTGGACACCGCTGCGATGTGGCTGGCGTGTGGGCCGGAGCGCTTCGACGTGGTCGTGACGACCAACTTGTTTGGTGATATTCTCTCGGATGTGGCAGCAGTATGGGGTGGTGGCCCGGGTCTGGCCGCGTCGATCAACCTAGGGAATGATGTGTCAGTCGCGGAGCCAGTTCATGGGGCAGCACCGGACATCGCGGGGAAAGGGATTGCCAACCCTATCGCAGCGATTCTTAGCGCAGCACTGCTACTCCGCCACGCGTGGAGACGGGATAATCTGGCAGACCGGGTGGAGCAGGCGGTGCACGACGTGCTGGTGGCTGGCATCTATACACCGGATGTTGCGCAGGAGGGGAGCCAGGTGGTGGGAACGGAGGGGATGGTGCGGGCGATCGTGGAGCGGCTTGGTTAAGCGAGGCTTCGCTCATACTCTGATTCTACGATACAATAAGTCATGAGGCCGCCAAGGGTAAGCGAAACCCTACCAAGTTCGACAGTTTCTTCGGTTAGTCGAGCGATATAGTCTAGAGCTGGAGGAATAATGCGCGATTACCACATCCCCTTCATTGATCAAGTTGCCCCAGCTTGATGCCTTCCGATTACGTCACTGTTGCCTTTCAAGGGGAGCACGGCGCCTACTCCGAGGCGGCACTGTTGGCATTCTTTGGGAGCGAGGCGACGCCGCTGCCTCGTGAGTCGTTCGAGGAGGCGTTTACAGCGGTGGAGGAGGGGCAGGCAGATGCTGCGCTACTGCCAGTCGACAACACGTTGGGTGGCTCGATCCATCGTAACTACGATCTGATGCTCCGCCACTCCCTCTACATCATCGGGGAGGTGAA
>JALZCF010000270.1 GCA_030863245.1 Chloroflexota bacterium | reverse complement strand
ACCTGATCCCGGCGTGCGGCGAGGGCTTGTTCGAAGTAGGGAATCATGATCTGCATCTCGGCGTGCAGTACCTCGGCGAGGCGCTGACTCTCTACCAGGCACAATTGTTCGATCTGCTGGCGGGCCGCGTGTGAGCTATCTTCCATGATGGTAAAAGTGGATCCAGTCCCACGGATGATGCGGCGCAGGAGGCCAATCAAGCCTAGGCCAGCCAGACAGTCGGCATCCGCGACGATCTGCTCCTCGACCGTAGTGGGCGATAGGCCAGAGAGGGACGTATGGCGGAGGATGACATCTGTGATGTGGTCGACCCGTGCGGGCGATACACCAACCAGAGAGAGATATTCCCTCGCGATGAGGGCACCTCGCAGGCTATGCAGCTCGCTCCCTAAGGTGCCGATACGGCCAATATCGTGGAAGAGGGCCCCGCAGATCAGCACGAAGGGATCGACCGGCTCTGCCAGCGTACCCGCGATGCAGAGGGCATAGTTCACCACGGATAGCACGTGGGCGTAGTCATAGGTTTTGCGATCGCGGTGCATAACCTCCGTAAAATGTGCAATTTCCTCGAGGAGGTTGACTTCGCCCGGGGTGAGCACGCACTCGAAAGAGAAGGAGGGACGTGCTGACTCCCACTCGGGCGGCCGCGGCATGCCAGCTATGCTATCCGGGAAGATCGGCAGCGGCACCCGCACGATCGCTCCCGCGGGGACGGGCCAAGGAATGGTCGCCAGCTCCTGTTGCCGGCGCCAGAGCGCTCCTCGGATGAGGGCCACCAGCTCCAACGTCTCCTCGTGTTTGGGCTGGCCGATCTGCCGACTAACCGGAAAGTGCAACGTATCGAATTGGCCGAGCCGCTTCTGAATCCCCTGCTCCAGAATCGCGGCGGTCGAACCCTGTAGGTCGATGAACGCGCGCAGGAGGCCGATCAGTCCCAGGCGGTCCAGCGCATCCGCGTCGTACACAATCTGATCCACAACGGTTGCGGGGGGAAAGGGGGTCGTAGGGGTGTGGCGCGCCACGCTACTCCGGATGATGGCCCGCTCGCGGAGAGCAACTCCCGCGGAGCGCAGGTACTCGTCGGCCAGCGCTGCCCCCTCCAAGCCATGCACGATCACGGTGTGCTCAACTATACGACCCACGTCGTGGAGCAGGGCGGCAGCGATGACAAGAAAGGGGTTGACGGGCTCGGGAATCGCCTGCGCGATGCGGATAGCGTAGTCAGCGACGGTCGCCACGTGGGAGTAGTCGTGATCCTTATCATCCTGATGCTTCCCGCGCACCAAGACCTTGATCTTTTCAATCAATGCGACTTCTTCGCTCGTTAGCCTGTGCTCGAACATCGTTCCGCTCCCCGCTCCGCACTCCGCGCTCCCCGCTTCACAAACTCAGTAGTAAACCTCGCTCTCCGGTCTCGATCGATCATCAGCTCCCTCGATCTTCCGCACGACGCGAGCGGGTACGCCGGCGACGACGGTGTGGGGAGGCACGTCGCGGGTGACAACGGCGCCGGCGGCGACGACGGCACCGCGGCCGATGTGGATGCCATCGGTGATGATCGCCCCGGAGCCGATCCAGACGTCATCCTCGACCACAATTCCCTGCGCGGTGATTCCCTGCTCAACGAAGGAACGATTGGGGTCGTCGAAGAGGTGGTTGACAGCCAGCATCTGCACCATGGGGGAGGTGTAGACGCGATTGCCGATGGTGATACCGCCCTGGCCCCTAAGGACATTGTATTCACCGATGAGGCTGTCCTGTCCAATGCGGATGCCGGAGCGGGGAATATCTCGGAAATTATAGACGTGGAGGATCGAGCCGTGCATGACGAGCGTTCGATCACCGATCTTGATACCATTCGGAGAGGCGTGGAGGTAGGTCCCCTGATCCAGGTAAACTCCTTTTCCCAGTCGAATATTGCTGGCGAATCGCAGCCGCACCCCGTTCTCGATAGCGGCCACCCCTTCCATCCTGATGATCAGGCGATAGAGGATCAGACGTATCGCGACTCCCAGGATTGTGGGGACCCACCCCACCAAAGCGAAGAGAGCCTGCTCCAACAGATAGTGTGCAGGGCTATCTGCCTGGCGACTAATGTAAAGCCGTAACCCCTCGACTGCACTTGACTCACTCGGTCGTGCGTTACTCACCTTCCTCCCACCCCCTCGATCTCAAGACCAACAAAGAACCGTCTCTAGAAGATTATAACAAGTGTGGACAGAGTCGACTACCGGATAGCGCAGAACGTGGTGCGTGGTACGTAGTACGTGAACTTTAAGCCATCTTCCGCCATAGCAGTTCACGCACCACGCACCATGCACCACCTATGACATCACCCACATGGCGCAGATATTGCTTGCGATGATACGATGTTTCGCTCAACAGTGGAGGTACTGTGCCGCCGTCCGACGATTACCGTTTTGAGCTAATTGCAAGTGAGTTTTCCTTCCCCACCAGTCTGACATTCGACGATGAGGGGGTTCCTTACGTCGCGGAGTCCGGGTTGTCCTTCGGAGAGGCAGAGCCGGGAGGGCGCATCTGGAGGGTGGGTCCAGGTAGGGAGCGCACGCTGCTGGCGGGGGGATTGCGAGCGCCGGTTAGCGGTCTTACCTTCCATCAGGGCAGCTTTTACATCTCGGAGGGGGGATATCCCGCGCGCATCAGCCGCCTAGACGAGAAGGGGGTGCACGTTCTTCTGGATAATCTGCCGGGGCCAGGGCGCTACCACACGAACATGGTGGCCTTCGGGCCGGATGGGAAGATGTACTTCAGCCAGGGGGCGATGACCAACAGCGGGATCGTCGGGTTGGACGCCTATGAATCGGGATGGCTGCGCCGCCAGCCGGAGGCCCACGACCTACCTGGCTATGACGTTGTCCTGACTGGGGTCAACGCCGAGACACGCAATCCGTTGAGTGACGATCCAAACGATCAGGCATGTACTGGCGCCTTTGTTCCCTTCGGCACCCCGACTGAGCCCGGGCAGCGTATCGCGGCGGTGCTGCCCTGTACGGCGGCCGTGATGCGCTGCAACCCGGACGGAAGTGAACTGGAACTCGTGGCTTGGGGACTGCGCAATGCCTACGGCCTGGGCTTCACGACTGACGGGCGATTGCTCGCCACGGAGCGGGGCCCGGATGAGCAGGGGAGCCGTCCCATCGGCCACGCGCCGGATCTACTCTTTGAGGTAAAGGAGGGCGCCTGGTACGGCTGGCCCGATTTTATCGGCGGCGTGCCGGTCACCGATATGGAGTACAGCCCGGCACGTGGCGAGCCACCCTCCTTTTTGCTGGCAAACCACGAGACACTGCCCCCTCCCGAACCTGCCCTGCTCCGCTTCCCGCCACACGCGGGTGTCGCCAAGTTCGACGTTGCACCCCCCGACGCACCGCGATGGGCGGGCCAGTTGTTCGTGGCGCTTTTCGGGGATGAGGAGCCCATGAGCGTTCCTTTCAACCCGCCTGTCGGACGCACAGTCCTGCGTGTCGATCCCATTGATTGGAGCCTGCATCCGCTGTTCGCCCTCACCCCGTTGACCCGCCCGATCGATGTGCGCTTTGGTCCCGATCCAGACACGCTCTACATTCTCGACTTCGGTCATTTTGAGATGGAGGCCGAGCAGGGTGTCGTTGCCGATGCAGGTGGGGGTAAATTGTGGCGGGTCGAGATCAAGGGGTAGAAGGATCTGCAGCATCTTGTAATGGATAGAGAGAGCTTCTTTTATGATGAGCGACGAGACTTCGAGTCAGAGAGCGAATTCGAGGGGAGAGCTGGCAAGTAATCGTTCCCAACAACTCTTCAGCGAGGCCCAACAGCTGATGCCCGGCGGCGTCAGCTCGCCGGTACGCGCCTTCCGCGCAGTGGGCGGGCAACCACTCTTCATCGAGCGTGGCGAGGGGGCCTACCTTTACGATGTAGATGGTAATCGCTTCGTGGACTACGTACTCTCCTACGGACCGCTGATTCTAGGGCATGCCCACCCACGCGTGGTCAACGCCCTTACCGAAGCCGTGCAGCGCGGCACGAGCTACGGCGCGCCGAGCCCGTTGGAGGTGGAGCTGGCGCAGCTGATCCAGGAGTTCATGCCGAACATCGAGATGCTCCGCTTCGTCAGCTCGGGTACTGAGGCGACAATGAGCGCGCTGCGGTTGGCACGTGCCTACACCGGACGGGACATGATCGTCAAGTTCGAGGGCTGCTACCACGGCCACGCGGACATGCTGCTCGTGCAGGCGGGGTCCGGCGTTGCCACGCTTGGCTTGCCCGATTCCCCCGGCGTGCCGCCCACCACCGTCGCCAACACCCTTGTCGCACCTTTCAACGACCTGGATGCGGTAGAGGAACTCTTTGATCGCTATCCCGACGGGATAGCGGCTGTCATCGTGGAGCCGGTGGCAGGCAACATGGGCGTGGTGCCGCCAGAAGAGGGATACCTGCAGGGCCTTCGGGAGCTAACCAAAGCGCACAGCGCCCTCCTCATCTTTGACGAGGTGATGACCGGATTCCGCGTCCACCTGGGTGGCGCGCAGACGCTGTACGTCATCGAGCCGGATATCACGGCACTGGGCAAGGTCATCGGCGGTGGATTGCCCGTCGGTGCTTACGGGGGACGGCGAGAGATCATGGAGATGGTGGCACCTGCCGGGCCGATGTACCAGGCAGGCACGCTCTCCGGCAACCCCCTCGCCATGACCGCAGGCATCGAGACGCTGCGCGAGTTGAAGGAGCCCGGCGTGTGGGACGCCATCGACGATAGCGCTGCGAGGCTGGCCAAGGGCCTGAGCACGGTGGCGAGCGATCTCGGGGTGCAGGCCACCGTGCAGCGTGTCGGAACAATGCTCACTGGCTACTTCACCGATCAGCCCGTGACGGACTACGGGAGTGCCAAGCGTGCCGACACAGCGAAGTATGCAATCTTCTTCCGGGCCATGCTGGAGCGCGGCATCTATCTCGCGCCCTCCCAGTTCGAGGCGGCGTTCCTCTCCAGCGCGCATAATCCTGATACGTTAGAGGAAACTCTGGAGGCGGTGGAGTACGCGTTCCAGAGCGTAAAACGTAAAACGTAATGGGATTGGGAGACAGGCATCTTCGGGTTAGGGAGACAGCTGTCAACAGATGTGAGCTGGGGTTCGTAGGTAAGATGGCCCACCTTGGCTCGATCTACAACGTGGTTCTGGCTGCACAGCCCACCGTTAGCGTCACCGTTTTACGTTTTACGCATTACGTTTCACGTATCCCTTAGCACTTCCTCGGCTGCCATCCAGAATGTTTCGTAGGCACCGTGAAGTTGTATCGCGCGGCGCTGTGCTGCCCGGGTATTGAAGCTGGCGAGGATGCGGGGGGCCATGGTCTCGAGCCATTTTCGGTTGCGCTCGTGCAGTCCTTCCGTGGTAGTGCTCTCCCCACGTCGTTCAAGAGTGGCTAGCTCATAGGATAGGTAGTGCAGTAGCGCGATGGGGCCGACCTTCGAGAGTTTATCGGCATCCCATAGGAGTGCTGCCTCGATCGGTTTCATGGGCGGCGCGGGACGAAACGGTTCATCGCTGTCCTTACGCCAGTCGTCGGCAGGGCGAAAGAGGCCCTGGTGCACCGCGATGGCCTGGGTAACAGCCTCGATCTTTCCCGGTGGGAAATCTGTATGGGGCAGGAACTCTCGTGCGAATTGTGCTCCTCGCATTGCGTGGTCCTCGGCTCCTTTCTTGACGTCGTGGAGCCAGCAAGCTGCCAATACAGTCTCCTCATCCGCCTCCACCTGCGTTAGTAGCCATCGGCCGTTCTGCACGACCTGCTTCACATGCTCCCATCGGTAGCGGAACGGCGGGATTCGCTCATCATTCGGATCCCATCCCAGTCGCTCGCGGTCCTCGGGTAGGGAGGCCTCGTGTGCAATCTGACGGCAGGCTGCCAGCCAGCTTCGCATGCTTTCGCTCCTGTCATTAGAACCAGTCGGCGCGGTGGATGAACCATGGCTCGCCACGGAATGCCTGCGAGAGAAAATCGACGGTGGCGTCGTCCGCGTCGAGGCGGCCGAGGGTGCGGGCATCGCCAGGGGTGAGCGTGGCGGTGTATAGCTCAGCCCAGGTGCGCGCGTCGGCAGTGGCGATGGGAGCTCGGGTGCCTTGGAGCTCCTGTGCTGGCATCACGTTGGCCCGCCCGTCCCCAATGTTCAAGTGCAAGGGCTCCTCGTTGGCAGGCAGCTGCTCGTCGCGCATCTGCACCACGCATTCCCCACTGACATGCGCGGGGTAACCACGCTGCCTGAGTGCCTTCTCCAGGTGGACGATGCGCCCCATCAAACCAGCACCCATCGAGAGCGTATCGCGGAAGGCGAACTCGACATTGCGCCGATCGCGGAAGGTATTGCGCTCGTGGAGGGCATGCAGCAGCGGGAACCCTTCAGGGGCGGTATAGCGCATAAACTTTGCCTGGGCGCGCTGGGCGGCAACGAAGCCCGCCAGCGCGCGCCACGCCTCATCCCCATCGCTCACCCATTCCTGGACCAAGACGGACCGGGCTTTCGATGCTATCGTTGCGCCCTCGACGTCCGCGATCGTGTAGGTCAGGTAGCCATCCAACTCGTCGCCCTCGCCTGGCACGACGACACCCTCCACCTTCTGGGGCCAATCGGCATTCCCGGGCAGGTCAAGCACGCGCTCCCGCCACTCCCACTCCGTGCGCTCCATCCAGCCGTTGTGCCGCAATCGCACGCGCTCGTAAAGCCGCTGCATGGCAGGCATATCCTCTGGCGTCATACGGCGCACACGGCGCATCTCGTCGAAGTCCCGCAGTTCCTCCAGAGGGAACTCGATGGACCAGACGTAGCTGGCAACGCCGTAGCCGAGCCGGTTGTAGAAGGGAATGGAGTAGGGAAAGAGCAGGGAGAGCGGCAGCTCCCGCTCGCGCATCTCTTGTAGAGCACCCCGCATCATCTTGTTGGCGTAGCCACGCCGGCGATGCTCCGCCGGAACCCCGACCATACCGATCAAACCGGCGGCCAATTCGTGCCCCCCTACCGTGATGTCGCGCTCGAAAAGCCACATGGAGGCAACAACGCCCCGCGCCTCCTCCTCCCAGACACGCCCGTGCGTACGGTTGTAGCGGAAGCTATCATTTGCGAGTTGTTCTCTCATCTGGCTCGCATCAAAGCGGAAGGCGCGCTCGCCGATCTCAACGAGCAGGGGAAGTTCTTCTTGGGTAACAGGTCGATAAGGCATAGAAGCTCCGAAAGGGTGAACGAGAGGGAAAAGGAATCCTACAACTTCAGGTAGGCGGTGACCTCGTTGCGGTTGTGGAACAACTGCCGCGCACGGACCGTGCGGAAACGGGAGCGGAGCTCCTCGAGGGCATCGCGGGTGATGGCGACGGGATCCATGCCCGTGGCATCCGGGCTGGGGAGCTTGAGGGTGAGAAGGGCAAACGAGTCAAGGTGCATGAGGGACGCGGCGTCGATCATGAGGCGCGTGGCATCTCGGGCATCCATGCGCATGTCGCTGAGGATGACATCATATCTCAGCCCCTCGGCCGTCGCCTGCGCGATCCACTCTTGGGCATAGCCACGGATCTGCCTCACCCGTTTGTTCCGTGCGATCGCGGGATCCAGCTCAGCCGGGTCGACCGCGGTGACGAGGAGGCCCGCGTCGAGAAGCACGCGTACCCAACCGCCGGGCGCAGCGCCCAAATCCAGCGCCCGGCCGCTTTCTGGGAGCGTCACGTCGAACACTTCCAGCGCCTCCAGGAGTTTGAATTCCGAGCGGGAGATCTGGTTCTCTTCCCGCCGGAAGCGTCGCTCGCCGCCCGCCCAGTCGCTCAGGTTGAATATAACCGGCGATACGCCGACGAAGGCTTCCTCGGATGTCGCTAGTACGGAGATGACGATCTCCGGGCTACGCACATCCACCGTTGCCCCCATCGCCTCCTCAATGGCCGGCGCGATCGCCTGGGCGATGGCATAGGGCGTAAATGGCCGATCCTCCCCGGGCGGCGTCACCACACGTGCCTGCACCGAGAAGCGATCGTCTGGCAGGATAGCCTGCACTTCCGGCATGGCCATCGTTTCCCGCGCCAGTTCCGCCAGATCTGCCTCCTTATCCCCCATCAGCTCAAGTCGAAGTTGTGCGGGAGCAATGTGGCGCAGGAAGATTGGCTCTTGTCGCTGGAGCGCCTCGTACATCTCCCCAAGATCGAGCGCCGACTCCACCACCACAATCTCCTCGCTTGCCCTCCCCACCTCGTGAAGGGTTGGATCCACACGCCGCAACTCCCCCACAGCAACCTCAAGATAGTCGGCAGCTGCGGTGAGGACGTAGAGGTGGGACGCGTTCTGCCTTGGCATCGTATCAGTGGCTAGTGACTAGTGGCTAGTGGTCAGCGGTGAGCAAACCGCCGTTTCATCCTTCATGCTTCATCCTTTCGAAAGCGTCTCCCGCGGTTTGGCGCAGCTCTTCGATACTATAGCCCATGAGGGGGTAGGCGAAGAGCATCATGCCGATGCCGAAGAGGAGACCGGTGATGAGGCGAAGATGGGAGTTGAGGGTGCCGAAGGTGGTGCCGGTGTAGAACTCGGCGGGCTGCTCGCCAAAGAGACCCACCGCCCAGGTGTTCGTATCGCGGAAGCCGAGGCTCGTAATCTCGGAGATGAGGTGGGTCGTGCCGTCGACAGCCATCGGCAGCACCATCAAGAATACCAGCCAGCCAGGAATCGGCGCCATGGGGCGTCGGCGGGAGAAGAGCCAGTAGAGCAGACCGCCGATGAAGGCGCCACCATACATCGAGACCATCCGGTCGGAGAAGCCCAGCTTCCAGCCCATTTCCGGCGAGCCAACGTATTGCCGCAGGGTCAACAACGTCGAGGGGTCCGCCCCTGCCGCCACCACCTCGTCCAGACCATAGGTCGTGAGCGCTTCCTGCTCACCGAAGAGGAAGAAAGAGCGCTCGGGGAGTTGGTGGCAGGTAAAGCTATAGATGGTGTAGGTCACACGGCCCACACCGTCCCACCCTAGCGCCATGAAGGTTGGAGCAAGCAGTGCACCAAAAAGTAACAGTGCCCAGAAGCCGTTGACAAAGAAGAGCCAGTGGCGCGAGAAGAAGCGCGCAAACTTCTGAACCCCGACTACCAACGCACGCAGGAACAGAGACTTCTGGCGCTTCTGCTCTGTCACCACCGGCTGCTGTTCCCATTCCATCTTTATCATTCCCGCAATATTCTACTTACCGACCCGAGCCCACGAGGCCAAACTCATAAAACCTGAAAGCACGACGCGCCATGCACCATGCAACAC
>JALZCF010000248.1 GCA_030863245.1 Chloroflexota bacterium | reverse complement strand
CGCTCGTACGGAATGATCTTGTCCCACTCCTCTGCACTAGAGCGGGCGACGAAGGCGACCACAGGTTCCGTATCGCTCATGTTGAAGACTTCATGCGGGATGCCGGGTTCGATGTAGATAAAATCCCCCGCTTCATTCTCGACCGTTTTGGTCAGCCCTGGCCCATACTCATGGCGGACGCGTCCCTCCAGGATGTAGAGCATCACCTCGAAGCCGTCGTGAATGTGCGCATACGCCACGCCGCCCGGTGGGATGGTGGCGACATTGACCGAGAGCGCTTTGGAGCCGACGTTCTTGGCGGACATCCCCGTCTTGTAGTGGATTCCATTCCACCCACGCCCTTCCCCGCCCCCACGGATGACGGCGATCCCGCCGTCGGCCTCCACGTACTTCTTCAGATCGACCTCTTCATCCTTTTCCAGATATTCGGTGAAATCGGCCACGGTTTATGCGTTCCTTCCATACCTTGTATTTCGTGATTTCCTCATTGAAGCATACCGGAAGCTACCAGTTTGCCAACTTGGTTGTGGGGGGTTCCTCAAAGGAAGGTCGCGATCTCCTCCAGAGGCTTCCGTTGGATGTTGGGCACCTCTGCGTCCTCAGCTGGATAACCGACAACCAGGAGCAGGAAAGGACGCTCGTTCTCCGGGCGGTTCAGGATCTCATTTAGAAAGCCCATCGGGCTGGGCGTGTGGGTCAACGAGACGAGCCCGGCGTGGTGGACAGCCGCAATCAGTAGCCCGGTCGCCAGTCCCACTGACTCGGTGGCGTAGTAATGTTTGACGGTGTGGCCATCCGGTAGTCGCCCGTAGCGCTGCACGAAGATGGCGATGAGGTAGGGGGCGGTTTCGAGGAAAGGTTTGTGCTCATCCGTGCCCAGCGGCTCCAGCGCCGCCAGCCACTCGTCCGGCGCACGCTCCTGGTAGAACGCTCGCTCCTCCTCCTCCGCAGCCTCACGAATCTGTCGCTTGATCTCTAGGTCTGAAATGACCACAAAGTGCCACGGCTGCATGTTCGCGCCGCTAGGCGCACTCCCCGCGGTCCGCAGGCATTCCTCAATCACCTCTCGTGGCACCGGTCGCTCGGAGAAATGACGCACCGTGCGCCGGCGATCCATCTCCTTCCGGAACGCCGTCGCACGCTGGAGCATCTCCTCGACAGGGTATTCATGGTAACTGGAAAGGGGGACGAACTGCGGCTCTTGCATGAATCCTCCTGGATGATGCGCTAGTTGCCGATTCGATAGAGCAGGAGCACCGTGTATCTGTCTCATTCTAGCAAGGGGTGCTGCGCATGGCTACCTCGTTCTCGACGCCAACCCGACGAGACACTACACCCTTTGCGCCTTTGCGTCTTTGCGGGATAATCCCTCTGCAGACTTAAGGAGAATCTATCATGCACATGAGTATTTCCTACTGGCAATCGCAGGTAGGGCTGCCAGGCAAAGATGCGCCACCTACCGGGCCGGTCGAGCTGGAGACGGAGTTGTGCGTCGTCGGGGCAGGGATTATTGGCGCGGGGATAGCGCACTGGGCGGCGCAGCGGGGGATGAAAGGCGTGGTAGTCGAGGCGCGCGAGGCGGCGCTCGGCGCCAGCGGCCGAAATGCGGGCTTTGTGTTGAGTGGGATCGCCGACAACTACTACCGAGCGGTGCGTGGCTATGGACGCGAGGCGGCTCGTGCGCTGTGGGCGCTCAGCATCGAGAACCGTACTGTGATGCTCGATCTCGCAGAGGGCCTCGGGGTGCCGACATGGCGCGTGGGCTGCCTGCTTCTCGCAGAGAGCGAGGAGGAGGCGGAGGAGCTGGCGTGGAGCGCTGCCCTGATGCATGAGGATGGCTTCGCGGGGGAGTACCTGCCGGATGCCATGCAGGAGCGCGGGTTCTACGGTGGGCTGCATCGTTCAGAGGATGGGATGACCCAGCCGGCGTTGCTGACTCGCGCACTGCTGCGTCACAGCGGCTTTGAGTATATCAGTGGGTCGCCTGTCTTGAGCCTGGAAAATGAGGGGGAATGGGTGGTCGTTCGCAGCCAGCGGGCGACGATTCGTGCGCGCTGGGTGATGCTGGCGACCAACGCCTGGTCGGCGGAGATGCATCCCTACTTCAAGGGAAAAGTGATACCGATGCGCGGCCAGGTCTACGTCACAGAGCCCGCGCCTATCATCTTCGATACGGCGGGCTACAGCCACCACTGCTATTGGTACTATCGGCAGGTGCCAGAGCCGGGGCGGCCCGGTTATGGCCGCTGGCTCATGGGAGGGGGGCGTCATCTGCACTTCGACGCGGAGAACCACAATCTCAGCGAGACCCCCAGCGAGCCCGTACAGGCCGACCTGGAAGCGTGGACCGCGCGTCACTTCCCCGAATTCTCCGATGTGCCCATCGCTCACCGCTGGGCCGGTGTGATGGGCTTCACGCCAGATGGTCTTCCCCTCGTGGGGCGGCTACCGGCACATCAGCGGGTGGGATTCGCCGTCGGCTTCAATGGACACGGCATGGGGCTCGGCATCCTCGTTGCGAGGCAGGCTCTGGAGCTACTAGTGGAGAACAAGTCATCTCCACTGTTCGACGTGGGGCGGTTAACAGAGTGAGAGGACGAGAGAGCGAGAACACTTGCCTTTTGGGATAAAATAGGACACAATCCTCACTTTCCGGGTGTCCCTTCCCGCGATTCTCCAGCCCTAGAGGTCAGTCGTCCTTGTTATCATGTTGTCCCTCCATACCTTGCCCCTCCTTTGGCAGCGCCTAGGCGTGACCCCCTTTCGATTCTCTGTAGGGCTCTTGCTTTTGTCTTTAGCGGTGCTGCTCCTACTCTCCCTCCCAACCCTACTATGGGCATACCACATCGAACAAGCGGGTCATCTAATGGATAAGGGACTGGTCTGGCCAGAGCCGCGCGGCGTAGAGACGCTACCCCAGGTCGCGGAGGAGAGGGCGCTGGAGGCGGCACTGGAGCACCTGGCGGTCGCCGCACGGTGGCGGCCCAACCACGAGCACGCTCACCGGCTAGCAGGGCGGGTGTACGTCGCACGCAAAGAGTGGATGCACGCTGCCGAAGCCTTCAAGCAGGCCCGAGAGCGGGCGCCGGATAATCCCCTGCTTGGTTGGGAGGCGGGGCTGGTCTACGACCGGATGGTGGGGCTTATCGAAAGCGAGGCTGGTACATCCCTCGCTGTAGCACAGCCGGAGAGCAAGCGACGAGAAGCCTGGGAGGAGAGTGGGTTCAGCGCGGGTCAGTTCATGGCGAGAGGTGAGCGGGCGCGAGAGCAGGGTCATTATGAGGAGGCCTATCGTTGGTATGAGCGTGCGGTCGTGCTGGGGGGCGAGGTAAGTAGCATCGTATGGTACACCCGCTTCCTCGAGTTGCAGGCACAGGGGGAGGAGCAGGCCACCCATGCGCTGCAACGTGCCGTGGCAGACGATGCAGGATGGGGGGATCAACGTGTCCGGCTCCAAGCCTGGCTCATATGGGGACGTTGGCTCTATGAACAACAACGTTTCTCGGAGGCAGAGGCCGCCTTCGCGTTGGCTGCTGCGCTCTTCGAACCGGGGGATAGCGGTGCGCCAAGCGATAGGGTGTCCTCGGCTTATTGGCACCTGGGACAGTCGCTGCTCCAGCAGGAGCGGCTGGCAGACGCCCTGCAGAGCTTCGAGAAGGCTATCGAGTGGAATGGCCAGAACGGTTGGGCATACATCACCTATGGCCAGACACTCTACCGTCTGGATCCGGCGCGATGGAGAGAAGCGGAGCAGGCATTCGAGAGGGCGCTCCACTTACAGCCAGACAATGCCGATCAATGGACGAGCGTGATTCACTTCTGGACGTGGGTGGGGGAAAGCGAGCGGGCGAAAGAGGTCTGCCAACAGGCGCGATCAACCAGCGTTTGGAATCGTACGACGGACGCGTGTGGGGCGCTAGGAGTATCATGATCCCATTTCTGATTTTTCTGCTATTCCTGATTCCCACGGTTCAGTACCGCTTCGAGCTAGGTGCCTTTAGTTTTGCGTTGATGGAGCCCGTAGCCCTGGCTGTGCTGGCACTTCTGTTAGGGCGACAACTGTTTGTGGAGCGGCGGTTGGTTCTTTTGAAGAACCCGCTTGTCTTGCTCTTCCTCGGATTCATGGCGTGGGCAGTGATGACTCGTCCCTGGTCACCGAATCTTACCAATGGGTTCAGTGACCTACGGGATTGGGGCATACCGATCGCTGCCTTTGTGTTACTTGTTTCGACGGTACGAGAGGGATGGGAAAAGTACGCCAAGCTCTACCTGGCGGTCGGGGGCCTGCACGCTCTCCTGGCTATCTACCAGGTCTGGACTGATAGTTCTCGGTTTTTCTTGACAAGCGGGACGGCGCTAGCCAAGCGCGCATTCTTCGCCACGCCGGACGGAATTCTTCCGCTAGCCTCCTACGGGGTAGGGTTGTTCAACCACCCCAACGGGCTCGGATATTTCATCGCCCTCCAGTTGTTGATCTGGCTAGGCCTGTTTCTGGCTTCCAAACCAAAAACGAAAATCCTCCTGCTCCCGTTGGGTGTTATCTTGGCCGCTGCCCTATATTTGTCTTACGCGAAGACGAGTATCCTGTTCTTTCTCCTGCTTGCGCCTCTGCTACTTCTCGCAAGGCGGTGGAACTTCCACCTCACCCTGGCAGCAGTGCCACTCCTCGGCCTCCTTCTTTCGCTCTCCGCTTTCATCATTGGATACAGCGGGGCGACTGACTTCGCTCTTCCCGTTGAATTCGATACTGTTTTATGGCGCTTCCGGCTATGGAAGGATGCAGTTGAGCTGCTGGTAGCAAACCCGCTTATTCTTGTGGTAGGGAATGGTGATCCTGCACTGTGGGACGTGCGGGGGCTTCCTTTCTTGCACCCACATAATCTGCCCCTCTACTTTACCCTTTACTACGGCCTCATTGGATTAGGGTTTCTTACCGCATTTACCTTGCTTCTAAGCAAGATAGGGTTGGAGAGAGCTTCTATGCTGCGTATCTCTCCCCTGCTTGCCGCCCTCTTTCTCGGCGTCAGCTCCCTACCCGTGACAGGGATTATCGAAGCCTTACCGAATAATGTTGATATGCGTATGATTTTCTTAAACGTATGCGCTCTCTTTGTTGGCTTGTTACATGAGATGCTACGTAAGCTGGGAACCGAGTGAGCCTGATTCGGTAGCCCATCCCCTCTCTCACACCGAAAACCGCCCGTTATCGAGTCACGTCTGCGTTTCGCGGCGCTCGAATTGCTGAGTGATGAACGCAAGTGGGTTAAACGTGTTGGGCAGGAAAGGCGGTTACCTCTGATGGCGCGGATACCGGTATTGACGGAGCAGCAGGCAGCGGAACTGGATCGACTGCTCACGGAGGAGCAAGGAGTTTCACTGCTAGAGAAGATTGAGAGGGCGGGACGTGCGCTGGCCGAAACCGCAACGGAGTTGTTGGCGGGCTCCGTGGAGGGGAAGACTATCATCGTGGTCGCTGGGGTGGGGAACAGTGGAGCGGCTGGGATGGCCGCGGCGCGACAGCTCCACGAGGCGGGGGCAACGATCCGGATGGTGCTGGCAGCAAAGCCCATCAAGCTGCAGGCAATGGCAGCGCACCAGCTCGCCATTCTGGAGGACATGGGCATCGAGCCCTGGGGGTTGTCATTAAGCGAGGAGGCCATGGCTGAGATGGAGCCGGTCCGATGGACGAGTGCGGACCTGATCATCGACGCGATTCTAGGAAGGGGTCTCGAGGGAAACCCTCGCGGAGACGCCGCGGACTTGATCCGTCTCATCAATGCCTCCCGTCGTCCCATCCTGGCTTTCGATATGCCGAGCGGGCTGAGTGGTGATGAGGGCTCGATCTTCTCCCCCTGTACGGATGCCGTCGCCACGCTGGCTCTCACGCTACCACGGCGAGGCTTGATTGAGGGGTGGCCGGTCGTCGGCGAGCTATGGATTGCCGACATCGGTGTCGAGCCGGCCCTCTTCCAGTGCCTGGGGCTCGACGTGGACGATCCATATGAGGGCCGCCCTGTCCGCTCGCTTGGACCGGCGCGGCAGTTGAAGTAATACCAGGTGCGGTGTGGACGATCGCAAACAAGCAGGGAGCTTCGTAGGACGGGTCTCAGGTGCGCGAGGGTGGAGGCACACTGAAGTGTGGACTACGAACCTTGGGACGCAGGTATGGAGGACTGATGATTGCTCTGATCGCGCATGACAAGAAAAAGTTGGATCTCGCGCTCTTCGTGCGACAACACAGGGACTTCTTTCAACAGGTACGTACGGTTGCTACCTACAGCACCGGGCAGATTCTGCGGGAGAAGGTAGGAATTGATGTGGAGCAGGTGGCGCACGGCCCGGATGGCGGCGACCTCATGATAGGGGGGCGTATCGCGATGGGACAGATAGACGCGGTAATCTTCTTCCGCGATCCACTGACTGCCCAGCCACATGAGCCTGATGTCTCCGCTCTTCTCCGGGTCTGTGACGTTCACAATGTCCCGCTCGCCACGAACCTGGGCACCGCCGAGGCCATTGTTGATTGGTTAAAGGAGCAGATGGAGGAGGGCGAAGAGTACGAGGATGTCTGACGAAAGTGTGACTGATATTCTGAACTGCTCTAGCCCACGATAGATCGACTAGCTAATGAACGACGTTATTGCCTACGGAACGATCTCGCTGGATAACATTGTCCGGCTACCAGTTTTACCGCAGGCCGACAAGAGTGCGACGGTTACTGCCGACTACTATAAGTTAGGCGGTGGCGCGTTGAACATTGCATTGCCGCTGGCGGAGTGGGGACATGGCGTGGCAGTGGGCGGCAACCAGCTTGGGGAGGATGCATACGGCGACTTTATCTATAGCGAGCTGGAGCGCTTCCCAAGCGTGGACATCCGTTGGCTGGAGGCTAACCCGCGCGTCCGTACGCCTTTCAGCCGCATCCTTGTGACGCCGAACGGTAGGCGCCACGTGCTGAGCTACTGGTTCAACGAGCGCATGAAAGTGGCGCTCACGGAGGAGATGGTAGCTGGCGCGCGTGTCTTCAGCACGGATGTGTATGGAGAAGGGGAGCGGGTCGATGCGGCGCGGGTGGCGAGGGACGCGGGGCTCGTCGTCGTGGGATCCGATGTGGTATGGCTTGAGCATGAGCTCTTACCCCTCTGTGACTGGGTCATTTTCAGTCGTAATTACCTGGCGCAGCACCTACCTGCCGTCGATCCCGAGCCACACATGCGTGCGCTGCGTGAGCGAAATTCACACGCAACCTATGTGATGACGCGCGGGCGCGATACCGTTCTGATACTTACGACAGATGGGGCGATGCTGGAGGTCCCCCCTTATCCAATTCCTCCCTTAGAGCAGATGGGGGCGGGGGATGTCTTTCGGGCAGGAATCATTCATGGGATCCTGAAGGAGCGGCCACTGGTGGAGATGGTGCGCTTTGCCAGTGCGGCCGCGTCGCTCTGGGTGGCTCAGCCTGCTGCACTCAAGCAGCCCCCCACGCTGGAGGAGATTCAGACCCTACAGGAAGAGCGGGGGAGGCTGCCTGCCACACTCGGGCCGGACAAGGAGAAGCGTATCTGCCCCATCTGTAAGAGGTTGGTGGCAAGGCCGCTATTCGAGAAGCATTGGGATCTCGATCGTCGCCTGGTACGCGCCTTCCGTGACCGACACCCTGCATGGCGGCGGGTCGATGGCGTCTGCCCCGTCTGCGTGCACGGCATGGTTGAGCAGGTTGGACTGACACGGGCGACCGCCACCATTCCCCCGGAGTTGGCCGATCATCCCATCTATGGACAACAGGAGCCTGCTGCCTTGCCTATCGGCGTGCGGCTGCGCGCCAACCCACATTACGCGGGACGCGGCGTCAAGATGGCGTTTCTTGATTCCGGCTTCTATCCCCACCCCGATTTGACCCAGTCTAAGGATCGCATCCTGGATTTCGTGGATGCCACAACGGAGAATATTGTTGTTGGCGCGGACTTCAGCGTGCCGCAACTCACCTCGTGGCACGGCTTGATGACGAGCGTAGTGGCGACGGGCAACGGCTTCCTCTCGCAGGGTTACTACGCTGGACTGGCGCGCGAGGCGGAGGTGCTGCTCATCAAGATCAGCGACCCGAGGATGCGCATCCACGAGCGAGACATCCTTCGGGGCCTGAGATGGCTGGAGAAACAGTGGCGCGAGTACGGCATCCAGATCGTGAACCTCAGTGTTGGTGGCGATATTGGAGTCCGCCCGGAGAGCAAACTGAATCGATTGGTAAACCGACTCGTGGAGGAGGGATTGGTCGTCGTGACGGCAGCAGGCAACGTGGGGCAAAATGAACTCTGCCCGCCTGCCTCCGCCAAGCACGCGATTACAGTTGGGGGACTGGATGACCAGAATACGCTGGACCCGGCGACGAATCGTATGTGGCATTCGAGCTGGGGACGCATTGACGATAACATTCTCAAGCCCGAGCTCATCGCGCCGAGCATCTGGGTAGCGGCTCCGGTGTTGCCGGGCACGCCCACAGCGGAGCAGCTTCTCATTCTCGACCGCCTACGCCGAGCGTCGGACAAGGATCTGCCCGAACTACTAAGCGCACGGCTACACGATCTCGGTTTGGCTCCAGATATCCTGGGCGAGCCAACGGAGGCGCTGCGCGTGGCAGTGCATGAAAAGCTGATCGCCACCAAGTATATCTCTCCTTTCTACCAACATGTGGATGGCACCAGCTTTGCCGCACCCATTGTCTCGAGTGTTGTGGCACAGATGCTGGAGGCCAACCCTAAATTGACGCCGCGGCGTATCAAGGAGTTACTCATTGCCACGGCACAACCACTCTCTAAGGTGCCGGAGGAACAGCAAGGGTACGGTGTCGTCATGGCAGGTCAGGCGGTTGCTGCGGCCCATCACGAGCGCTACGGTGAGTATGAGCTAGGTGATCTCTCTCCACAGGTCGAGGATGATACCGTCCGCTTCATCCTCTATGAGCCACGAGCCGCGCGCGTGAGCGTCATCGGCGAGTGGAATGAGTGGGACGCCGACGCCCAGCCCATGCATGAGAGCGAACCCGGCATCTGGGTTTCCGAGATGGGCCGTCCGGCATCCGGTGACTACCACTACAAATTCGTCATCGATGGGGAGCAATGGCTCGATGACCCAGAGAATCTGAACAAAGCAGTGGATGGGTATGGGGGTTTCAACGGCGTGTTGGTCGTGGAGTAAGGCAACTCCGTAATAGTGGAAGAGTCTCTATCGTCCCAGCGAGTCTTATGAGAAAGAAGGTCAAGACCAGTACCGTCCGTTCCGCCGGCGGGGTGGTGCTGCGCGAGGGGGAGGAGGGTCTGGAGGCGCTGCTCATCGCGACACATGGCAAGCAACGTTGGAGTCTACCAAAGGGTCGTATCGAGCCGAGCGAGAGTTCTCGCGCTGCTGCGTTGCGGGAGGTAGCCGAGGAAACAGGCATCACAGCCCGCATTCTCGCGCCATTGGAGACGATCGAGTACTGGTTTTACGCGGGCCGCAATCGGCGCTTCCACAAATTTGTGGAGTACTTTCTCATGGCTTACCAGGGAGGCCAGCCACAGCCCCAACTATCGGAGGTAGATGACGTGAGGTGGTGGCCCTTTGAGGAGGCGGTTACGCTGGTCGCCTATGCGAACGACCGACGATTGTTGAAGAGGGCGCAGGAGAAGTGGGGGGAGGGGTAACACGTTGCGCTTGGGCCCCTAGTATCCCTTGTCACACGACGCTGAGTACCAACATTATCGCCAACCCAAGTGCCTTCGATCGGCGCAGTGCACGCCCTACTGCTCGTGGCTCCTCCGGCGTATGCCAAAGGGGCACGACAGTAGAGAGGCTGACGAACAGGGCGAGCCATGGTACAGGCCACGCACTCGGTCGGGTCGTAGCCCACACGGCAAGGAAAAGAATAGCGACTGTGAAGCAGAGGCTTGCTACCAGAAGTGCGACGTGCGGTCCGGCGACTGTTGCTACGGTGCGGATGGCGTTCGCCCGATCGCCTGGTAGATCGTGGATGGTCTTCAGGAGTTCCCGTCCCCCGAAAAGAAGCCCAAGGCTGCTCGCGGGCAGCAGAACCGCCGGAATGTTGTTCGCCAGCAGAGCGCCGTAGCCGACTGCCATCCCTGTCAGTAGCCCCACGACTGTGTTACCGAGTAGTGGAATGGACTTCAGATGGGTGGTGTAGAGGAAGAGCAACGTGATGGCCGCCACCGTGCCTGCACTGGAGGCGACCCCGAAGGGGAGCGCAAGGATCAGGGCGAGTCCCGCACATGCGAGAGCTAACCTACGCGCCTGCCCAGGTGTGGCCGAACCGCGTGGGATCGGGCGTTGTGGACGGTTGATCGCATCGATGGCCGCATCGTTTGCGTCATTGAACGCATTGCCTGCTGCACTTAGAAGGAATGCAACTAACATAGGCAAGAGCCACCATGATGCCCAGCTTGCACCTGCTAGCCGCGCCCCAAGCCATACAGCCAAAGCCGCACCCGCCGCGCTATGTGCCCGCATCAGTTCGAGAAGCACAACAGGGCGGTTCATTGTTCCCTTTCCCACTACATGTCTAAATACTTGGGTTAGTTGTTTTGCCTTGCGCTCTTGCTCCGCTCCTCGCCTGTACTTCTGTGGGGCCGTCCGAGTAGATTGGAAACGCTCCATAGGACGAGGAGGGCAAGTAGTGCGCCGATGAAGGCAAGAGCGACGAGCCAGGCGCCGAAGCCAGGTTGAATTCCGCGCCGCCAACCGACGAGCAACAGAGCAACCCATAGAGTGACTAGCCCGACCGATAACCAGCGCCGCCGCTCCCCTCTCGGTGGCCACGATGCCCAGAGAGCGAACAGGAACGCGCTTCCTAGAATCAGAAAATCGATCATGCAGGAAATAGTAGCACATCCCGCCTTGGATTTCGGAGGATAGGATGAGGCTGCCAGGGTGGTCCAACCAAGATTGAAACCGGTGAGCCGTGAGGTCTCTGTATTGCATGCGCGATGGGACAGGGGTAGAATGAATCAGGCATCCAACAGTGCCCTTTTGGATAGAAAGGCTTTATAGATGAAGGCAGTTGTGATGGCAGGTGGCGAGGGCTCCCGTCTACGCCCGCTGACGTTAGGTCGCCCCAAGCCGATGATCCCTCTCGTCAACAAACCGATCCTGACTCATATTCTCAATCTCTTACGGCGGAATGGCATTACCGATGTGGTGATGACATTGCAGTACCTGGCAGATCGCATCAAGGAGTACTATGGCGACGGTAGCAACCTTGGCATGAACATCGAGTATTCTGTCGAGGAAGTACCGCTTGGAACGGCGGGGAGCGTCAAGAATGCAGCGCATCTGCTCGACGATACATTCCTCGTGATCTCGGGAGATGCGTTGACCGATTTTGATCTGCGTCAGATCATTAACTTTCATCGGGAGAAGGACTCACCCGCTACGCTCACGCTGACCCGGGTGTCGACACCGCTAGATTTCGGTGTCGTGCAGACGGACGAGCAAGGACGGATCGTTCGATTCTATGAGAAGCCGGGCTGGTCGGAAGTGATGAGTGACACCGTCAACACTGGGATCTATGTATTGGAACCGGAAGTGATGGATCGGATTGACGAGGGGGTGGTTTGTGATTTTGCCCATGAGCTATTTCAGGAAATGCTGGATGAGGGGCAATCCATCTACGGTTTCGTTGCCGAAGGGTACTGGACGGATATTGGTCGCATTGAAGAGTACGCACGCGCCACAGCCGATGCATTGAACGGGAAGGTGCATCTGGATCCGCTTGGCGAGCATATTGGCGGCCAGATCTGGAAGGAGGGCGAAGTCGAGATCGCACCCGATGCCCAGCTATATGGGCCGATCTATCTGGGTTCAGGGGTCAAAATCAAGGGTGGCGTCGTTGTTCACGGGCCGAGCGTGATTCGTGACAATGTGGTAGTTGATACAGGTGCTACCATCGAGCGCTCCATCATCTGGCGTAACTGTTACGTGGGCGAGCGGGTCGAGATGCGTGGTGCGATTGCTGGCCTACAATGCTCGATCAAGTCGCAGGCGATGTTGTTCGAGGGGTCTGTCATCAGCGATAATACACTTATCCGTGAGAATGCGGTTATTCAGCCCAACGTGAAAATCTGGCCGGACAAGGAAGTGGAGGCGGGTGCAACAGTTACATCCAGTATCATCTGGGGCTCTCAGGGAAGGCGCAACCTCTTTGGTCGTTGGGGTGTCACAGGGATGGTGAACGTCGATCTCACGCCAGAATTTTGCGCTCGCCTGGGGGCAGCATACGGCTCCATTCTTCGTAAGGGGTCAGCGGTGACAATCAATCGCGAGGCACACAATACCCCACGTGTGCTAAAGCGTGCCATCCTGAGTGGACTACCCTCGGCTGGCATCAATGTGATGGACATGGCGACGCAACCGATTCCCGTGGTTCGCTTCTATACCAAGGACTCCGGGGCAAGCGGCGGCATTCACGTCCGTCTCTCGCCCTACGATAATCGAGTCGTGGACATCAAGTTCTTCGGGGAGGATGGGCTGGATCTTGGTCCCCGCGAGCAGCGCAGCATCGAGAATCTCTTCTTCCGCGAGGATTTCCGTCGCGTGTACCTAGACGAGATCGGCCAGATCACGTATCCGACCGACGTGCTAGAGCGTTACAGTCGCCATTTCATGGAGGCGCTGAGTACGGATTTATGGCCTCTCCAGGACGGATACGAGCATGTGGTCATCGACTACGCCAACGCCTCGGCCGCACTCGTGCTTCCCGACCTGTTGAACCGACTGAAATGTGATGTGGTAACCGTCAACACGCTGTTGGATCAGAACCGAATGTTTCGTTCGCGCCCTCAATGGGAGGAGGAGATGGAGCGCCTCGCCTCTGTCACGCGCGCCCTGGATGCGAACTTCGGCGTACGTCTGGATGTTGGTGGGGAACGTGTCTTCTTCACCTCCGACGATGGCTCGATCATCTCTGACCTGGACGCGCTCATCGCCGTCACGCAGTTGTTTTTCATGGTTAATCCCGGTGTGAAGGTAGGTGTCCCGCTCACGACACCCCGCGTCTTGGATCGAATCGCTCATGAGTGTGGTGGCACCGTTTGTCGCCTGAAAGTGGAGCAAATCTCTCACATGGAAGCGGCCGCGACCGGCGAGTATGCCATGATCGGCGATGCACGCGGAACACTCATCTTCCCCGAGTTTGCATCCTTCCCGGATGGGATGTTCGCGGTGGCGAAAATCATGGAACTAACGGCACAGGCGGAACGTTCTTTATCCGACATCTGGCGCGCGCGCGCTGAGTATCACCTTGCGCGCACGAATATTCCCTGCCAATGGGAGGAGAAGGGGAAAGTAATTCGCTTGTTGCGCGAGCAGCTGCGCAACGTTGACGGTGATAGCGCTGAGGGAATCTATATTGATAAAGGGGCTGAGTGGGTATTGATCAGGCCTGATCCTGGCGAGCCAAGCTTCTGGGTGCACGCCGAAGGAGAGAGCCTGGAACAGGCTCATGCCCTGGTGGACGAGTACAACTCGCTCGTCCAGTCTTTGTTGAGAGAGTAGCTACCGCGGGTGCGGACGGATACTGTGTTACTCCTGACAGTAGTGATTGTTGACCAATACGCGCAAAGGGATGTATGTGATTGCTGTGAGATATCAATTTAAAGAGATCACACCCGAAAACACGATATTTGTGTTGATCTCTTTCGAGGGACCTGATCGTTACTCGATGGCGGGCGGTCTGGGTGTCCGCGTGACAGAGTTATCTGAGGCACTAGCGGAGACAGGTTTTGAAACCCATGTTTTCTTCGTGGGCTCGGCAGATGCAGCAGAATATGAGGTGCTGGAGGATAATCGCTATCTGTGGCGCATCTGTCAGCAGATCTCGGGACGCTGCACGCAGGGTGTCTACCAAGGTGAGGATGAGAAGCTAGAAGCATTTGAACGAGACGTGCCCCCCCTGTTGCTTTCCCAGATTGCACGTCCAGCCCAGGAGAGTGGCAAGCTGCTGGTGATCATGGGCGAGGATTGGCACACCGCGGCAACGATGGCGGCGATCAGTGACCTGCTCTACTGGCAGGGCTTACGTAGCCACGCGGTGATGCTCTGGAATGCAAACAGCATCTTCGGTTTCGACCATATTGATTGGGCGCGGCTCCAGTTGGCGACACGTATCACCTGCGTCAGCCGCTACATGAAGCACCTCCTCTGGCCCTATGGTGTCAATGCACTCGTGTTACCAAATGGTATTCCTGCGCGCCACTTGCAGACAGTACCCCACGAGGATGTTCAGCGTCTCACGTCACTGCTCAAAGATCGTATGATCCTGACCAAGGTTGCCCGCTTTGATCCCGATAAGAACTGGATCCCCGCTGTGCAGGCCATCGCTCGGCTCTGTGCGGTGGAGGAGCAGCCGCTCTTTTTTATGCGCGGCGGTATTGAGGGGTACGGGGCGAAGGTGCTGGGGGAAGTCGAGAACCTGGGCCTGCGACGGAAGGATTTTGAACTGGAGATGCCGTCCGTCGAGGAATTCTTACGAGCCATGGCGGTGTACAAGGAAGAGGCGGATGTTATCTATTTCCGCCACTACATCCCTGAGGAAATCCAGCGCCTGCTTTATCGGACGAGTCATGCCGTGCTGGCGAACAGTGCCCACGAGCCGTTTGGGTTGGTCGGGTTGGAGGTGATGGGGGCGGAGGGAGTTGCCTTCGTAGGCTCGACCGGCGAAGGGTACGCACAGCACCTCTTGAACGCGATCTCCCTCGATACAACCGATCCCAACGAGATCGTCGGCTATCTGCTCTACATGCGTCATCATCCTCATGTAACCAACGATATTCGTCGTATCGGGCGCATCACCGCCCGATACTACATCTGGCCACGCATCATCGAAAAGATTATCAGCAAGTTGCAGTACCTGCTTATGGCGGGTGGCAACACGTGGCCGTAAACAGGAGTTGAGAGCCCTATAAAGTGTGTTGCGTATTACGTACTTTGTCTTGCAGTTAAGGTATGCTATTTACAGGTCACGCAACAGCGCATTACGTAATTGTGGATCGAGGATAGATAGATGGTGAGTCGTTGTCGCTTCTTGCTGGTGTTGCCCTTGTTGTTGATCGTGCTTGTCTCATGTGGTGGCAGTAGCGGTGATTCGGATGCTACCTCGGTGAGCAACGGGCCAACGACTGGTGAGGCGCACGTGGAGGAGGGTGAAGTTCGAGTAGGTGAGCCCGCACCGACCTTCCGGCTACCAACAATGGATGGGCGTGTACTGGATCTGGAAGAAATGGAAGGGAAGGCCGTCATTGTAAACTTCTGGGCAACCTGGTGCGGTCCCTGCCGGGTGGAGATGCCAGAATTACAGGCAGCCTATGAGAGGTTCCATGACCATGGGCTGGAGATCATCGGCGTTGAGGTGGCTTCAAGCGGGAATGCTGAGCAATCTGCTGAATTCCTCCAGGAGGTGGGTGTTTCCTTTCCAACCTATCGAGACGAGAACAACCTGATGGAGGATCAGTACATCAAACGACCCGCGTTGCCAACGACGGTCTTTATTGATCGGCAGGGGATTGTTCGCTTCGTTCAGATTGGTCCCATGACGGAAGCGTTTATCGAAGAGCAATTGGATGCTCTCGGATTCTAACAAGATTAGCAGAAAGCGGGTGCCACAGGCGCACTTCTATACACGTGCAGGTTGCTCCCTCTGCGAGCGTGCCTCCCGTGTCCTAGCACGACTAGAGCGGGAAGGATATCTGACAGTGGAACGCCTGGACATCGCCGCTGATCCCACTCTCGATGAGCAGTACGGCATGCGCATCCCTGTTGTAGAACTTTCAACTGGCTATCGATTTGAGGGGCGCATTAGCGAGTATCGCCTACGTAAGGCGCTAACCGATTCGGGGTAGCCTTAATTCCTCCTCCGGTATGAACCTTGCTTTAACGAATGTAAACATCGACGATAGCAATGCAAAAAGAGACAAACGAATGAACGCCGAAGAACTAGCAAAGAAGCTCTCTGATCTACTCCGTCAATGGGGACTTCTTCCCTCACCGCCTACACGGGCGCCCGTCCCTGTCCGTTCCCCCGCGCATCCCCACGGGCGACGCAGTAAATAGGCGCTTCTCCCGTTCACGCTTGCCTTTTGATGGGAATTGAGGCACAATCCCCGCTCGCTGGTATTCCTACCTGCTAACTGGACGTTAGATGTAATTAAAAATCAATTATCCTGGGTTTCATGCTGCCTCTCCCCCTCTCTCTCACTAGGCCCACTTTCTTCTGGCTACTCACTGGATTCGTGCTTCTGACACTCTTGTTGCTTCTTGCTCTATCTGCGCCATATGTCCTCTGGATGTACAACCTGCAACAGGCAGGACAATATCTCGAAAACGGAGTGGTGTGGCCCGAGCCCCGCCTCTCCGATGCACTACCAGGGGTAGAGGACTATGAAGCATTGGAAGCAACGCTAGGACATCTGGCAGGGGCTATTCGATGGCGTCAGCAGCACGCGCATGCCCATCGGTTGGCCGGTCAGGTATACACTGCTCGAGAGGAGTGGTTGCGGGCTGCCGAGGCCTATACCCACGCACGGGAATGGGCGCCGGATAACCCACTACTCGCGTGGGAGAGCGGATTGATCTATGAGCAGATGTTACGGATCATTGAGGATGGTCCCAGCAAGACACTGCTCCCAGAATTGGCGAACGGGGAGGTGGAAGCGCCCGACGCGTCGTTCGAAAGCCCCTACTGTAGCGATGTTCCGGCAAGCTGTTATATGGGTGAAACATCGTTTACTCTGCCCCTTGCCGATCTGCCCGACGGTCCAAGCATAACGGTGCCCACGCTCTTCCTGCATGCGCCAGCCAAGGTCCGGTATCCCCTGACCCTTCCGACGGGGGAACCGGCGCTTGCCTTTATGCTTGGTCTGGATCCGACTGCCAGTGAATGGGGAAGTGATGGTGCCACATTCCAGCTCTGGGTAGAACCGCCGGATGGTCCCGTGACGATGGTCTATGAACGTGGCGTCGATGCGAGCGTAGCCATCAAGGGATGGGTGAGCGGTTGGGTTGATCTCTCACCATGGGCCGGGGAGCAGGTGGTCCTCGTACTGACAACTACCCCCGGTCCCTCAGGTGATACCTCGGCCGATTGGTATGGCTGGGGAGATGTCATGCTCACCACGGCAGAGGTGGCGCAGTACATAGCTCTTGTACCACGTGCCCGCTTGGTACGCCTGTGGGAGAGTGCTGATCTCAGCGCGGCTTCCTTTCTGGAAAAGGGAAATGAGGCAAGGCGTGCGGAACGCTACCGAGAGGCGTATCGCTGGTATGACCGTGCAGGCAGGTTGGGCAATGAGGTATCGAGCAGTGTCTGGTATACTCGGTTTCTTGAGCTGCAGGAGCAGCAGGATGAGGCGAGCACCATCGAGGCGTTGCAGCGCGCGGTTGCAGGAGATGCTGGATGGAGCTCGCCTGAAGACCGTTTTCGAGCCTGGTTTCTATGGGGCAAGTGGCTGTATGAACAGGGGCGAATCGAGGAGGCGGAACACGCTTTCGAAGTAGCATCCTTGATCTTCACGCCCGGTTCCGTGCCGCGCCTGGATGATCAGATCTCGGAGGTGTACCGCTTCCTGGGGCTAGCACAGACTCAATAGGGGCACTTGGTAGAGGCTATGGTAAATTTCAAGGAAGCGATTGCACAAAATCCGGATAATGCTTGGGCTCATGTTGCGTTTGGTTAAACCCTCTATAGATTGGACACAAGCCGAGAGGAGCAGGCCGAGGAAGCGTTTGTGACAGCTCTTCAGCTCCAACCGGGAAATAGCGCTATTTGAAGGGAAATCATCCGATACTGGCAATGGTTAGGGGAGACTGAACGAGTCAACGAGTTGTGTGTGGAAGTGCGTACTTTCAGCTTCTACACAGCCGTGGAAGAACTGTGCTCATCCGACAGGTGAAGTTTGACGGTCCCACACGTTCATAAACGATGGAAGACGAGAATAGTTGAAGGTCATCAAGAACAATATCGCCTATGCCATAGGGAGCGCTGCCAATAGCCTTGCTTTGTTTCTTCTTATTCCCTACTTGGTAAATGCCTTACCAACGGAAGAGTATGGGGCTTGGGCGCTCTTCGAGGTTGCGGTGGTGTTCTTAAACATGTTGATTCTCGCAGGCATGGATACAGGGTTAATGCGAGAGTACTGGTTTCTCGACGGTGAGGAGGAACGCCATCGTCTGAGTGGGACCGTGTTGATTGGGACGTTAGGCTGGGGACTGGTGATCGTTGGGGTAAGCAGTTTGGGTTTATGGGTAGGGGCCGGATACCTGCAAGTAGTAGAGATTTTACAGTTTGGTTCGTCAACAAACCTGTTGGCTCTGGTTGTCTTCATTGGTTTCTTTGAGGCAATCTTCGCCCTTCTTCTCTCGCTCTTCCGTATCCGTGAGGAGGCATGGCGTTTTGTCGTGCTTTCGGTCGGCAGGATGTTTCTATTCTTGGTCGCCACGATAGTTGGGGTAAGTTGGCTCGAAGGAGTCGAGGGGGCCTTGCTGGGACGCTTGGTGGCGGGAATCTTCGGGGTGGCTGTCGCCGCGTTTCTGGCACGGAATCTCGTTGCGTTACAGTTCACTCCAGGCAGGTTCAAGCGGGTCGTAAGGTATGGGTTACCGCTCCTACCTACAAGCATTGCTGCCTATGTTCTGTTCGCGTCGGATCGCTACGTGATGGATTACTTCTACTCGCTTGAGGTTGTTGCGGTGTATTCTTTTGCCTACAAGGTTGCTACGACGGTGGATGTCCTGATCACTCGTCCATTCGCCATCGATTGGGCGCCCCGGCGATTCAAAATCGCCACGCAGGATAACCCGCAACACCGATATGCTCAAGCACTGCTCCTTTATCTCTTCGCAGGAGTGGGGTTTGCACTCCTCGTCATTGCAGGCACACCCCTCGTGTACGTCTTGATCGACCCACCCGACAGCTTCTACGCGGGTATGCATCTCATACCGCTGCTGCTTACAGCCTATCTCATCTACGGCCTGAGTTACCCTCTTAACATCGGGATCATGCTCAAGGACAAGACTGAGTTACTACCCCTCCTGAGTGGATCGGCAGCAGTTATCTGCATCGTGCTCAATATCTTGTGGATCTCTCGCTTTGGAATGGTGGGTGCTGCCTGGGCAACCATTGTTGCCTACGCTTTCCACACTGCTGCACTTGCCTGGTTTTCCCAACGTTTCTATCCAATCAAGTACTCCCTGCGTCCGTTCGTCGTTATCATAATTGCGGGAACGGTTGCATATGGAGGGATTTATGGGGCAGGTCAGTTGTTGGGTAGTGACAGTATTTTGGTCTCTTCCCTGATCCAATCGGCGTGGACCTTCCTCATCTGGACGGGTGTGGCGTATCTCCTTTGGGGAGAGCAGTTGTCATCTCTCTTGCGCCCCCGTGTACATACGATTGTAGGTTCTGGGCAGTGATTCCATTCTTGATCATTCTGCTATTCCTTGTATCCTCAATTCAGTACCGAGTTGAGCTCGGTGGTATAAGTTTCGCTCTGCTCGAACCTGTAGTCTTGCTTACCTCTGCCATTCTCCTACTTCGGCAATTCCTTGTGCGAAGGCAGTTGGTGCTTATCAATACCCCACTTGTCTATCTGTCTCTTGCCATTGTGGTCTGGACTGCATTGACACGACCTTGGGCCATTGAGTGGACGCAAGGAATGAGCGATGTGCGTGATTGGGCAGTACCCGTTATAGGTTTTCTCGTTCTGATCAGCAGCGTGCGTTACGGTTGGCGTAGATGGATCGGCGTTTTAACTCTCCTGCTCATTGGGAATGGAATGGACACTTTTGCAGAGATGGCTTTTTACGGTCAACCGCACAACCTTTATATTTACTTGTTGCTCCAATATGGCGAGGCAGGCCTGGTGATGGCAGCGTTACTCTTTGCGAGTGTATGGGGTTTAGGTTGGCAGAGTCGCACTGACCCCCGATTAGCCGATGAACCATTGTTGGATGGGTTGTGGGTCGCCCTGCTCAGTTACTTTGTTATAGGCCTCGTTGAGTCCAATCTGCTCAGTGTAGAACCTCGGATGTTGTTCTTTCTAACTGCTTCCTGCTATATTGGCCTGATGCGTGAGCTGATAACGAGCGACGGGCGTGAGGAAGTCCATCAGTTACAAAGTGCGTTACCTAATGTGCTTCGTCCTGCCACACTTTCGTAAGCAAGAAGGAGTCATGCCTGATAGATTACGAGTTCTGTCACTTGCCGCAATGTATCCTAGCCCTGTCGAGCCGACCCAGGGCATATTCATCGAACGACAGACTAGCGCACTCCAAGCGCACTGCGATAATGTTGTTCTCAATCCAGTGCGAGTCTTTCCTCCCCTTCGATTATGGAAGCACCTTCGAACCCCGCGCCGTTTTCTAACGGAATGGCGGGAGTGGCGAGTAAAGCTTGCGCAAACTCCACCTCGTTGCGAGGCAAACGGCGTCCCTGTCTACTACCCGCGCTACACATCATTGCCCAAACAGATCTTCCAGAGCACCTGGGGTTTCTTTGCCTATCCCTTCCTACTAAGGACGTTGCGCACCTTACACCAAGAGTACAGCTTCGATTTAATCCATGCACATTATGCAAGCCCCTGTGGCGTGATTGCGCTGCTCGCTCGCAGGTGGTTGTGCCTGCCGGTCGTGCTGAGTGTGCACGGATGGGATGTCACTTACACAGCTAGACAGAATCTTCTTGGTAGAGCAGTCGTTCACTGGGTGTTTCGTAATGCCGACGCAATTATCGCCAACAGTTCCTGGACTGCGCAACTAATCAAAGAATATGGAGGGCCACCTGAGCGAGTTCAAATCGTGCACCTCGGCGGCAACTCGGGTTTGGACACTGTGCTCACTCCAGTTAGCAGTGCTACACGGGATAAACCGCTGATAGTACTGTCCGTGGGCTTTCTTGTTGAGCGTAAGGGCCATGCCTACGTCCTGAAAGCGCTTCGTCGGCTCTTGGATCTGGACGCAGGATATGACCTGCGATACGTAATCGTGGGTAACGGGCCGGAGGAAGAAAATCTTCGGGCGCTTGTCGAAGTGCTCGACTTGACAGAAATCGTTTCTTTCGAGGGCTACAAGGCACATGATGAAGTGTGGCGCTATTTTGCAGCCTGCGACATCTTTGTGTTACCCAGTTGGGACGAGGCATTTGGCGTAGTCTACGTTGAGGCGCTGAGTCAGGCGAAACCGGTAATAGGCTGCGAGGGTGCTGGTGGGCCAGAAGATCTGAAGGCGTTAGCCGATTGTGTTGAACTCGTAAAGCCACGTGACGTTGGAAGTCTGGTACATGCGCTCCAACGGCTACTAGATGATCCAGCGAGGCGCCAACAGATGGGCAAGGTGGGGCAGAAGGTGGTTGAGGAGTACTTTACGTGGGAACGCAATGCAGCGGACACGATGGCGATCTACCGCGAAGTAGTAGCAGCTCGTAAGTCACTAGCCGCTTAGTTGCCGTAGAGCTTCCTGGCTTGCTACTCCCTATGAGAGGGCGACTTCTAAGAGACGGAGCAGTATGCGTATCCTACATCTCATCGATCATTTTAACCCCGTGATTGGATACCAAGAGACCTATCTTGCCAGAGAGCAGGAGGCCCTAGGCCATGAAGTAACAGTGATTAGTTCTGGCGTGCGGCTGGGTTGGAGGGGAATATGGCAGGCGGCACGTCAGCCAGAGCTACAATTCTCGCGAGAAGAAGGAATCCTCACGTGCCGTCTCCCAGTATTGCCCGCGAAGCCCATGAGCAGGCGTCATGTGTGGATGCTTCGTCTCAAGGAAGCCTTGTATCGAATACGACCGGATGTCGTGCACTGTCATGATACCTTATCGGTTGCTTCATTTTTCGCTGCACTCTGGCAGAAGGAGATTGGTTACGTCTTAATATACGATAGTCACAGAACCGAATACAATACGTACCAGCTCGGAAAGAAGCAACCATCTGGGATGCTTCACAAGGCGGTCTATGCAATCCTTGCGCGGACGCTAGCGCGTGTCATCCCGGTGCGTGCCGATGCTATGGTTGCTATCGGAGAGCCGGAGCAGGATTTCCTCTGCAGGTTGTACCAGCTTCCAAAGGACGCTGTGCCGATTATTCGTTTGGGAGCAGACAGGAACCGCTTTTCCTTCTCCACGAATAGTCGAGAAGAGATACGGAGCTACCTGGGCTGGGATAAGGAAACAGTTGTCCTCGGGCATGCGGGCACTCTACGTCCGACTAAAGGGATCCACCGGCTGATTGAAGCAATGGGATTGCTAGATTCATCGGGACAAGATGTAAGAGCCCTTATTGTCGGACGCGCCAACCCAGCTTACCTAGCATCGTTATGGGAGAGGGTTGAAGCGTTACACCTCAAGAGTTGTGTCGCCTTCGAAGAATTCGCGCCCCTTGACAAACTACCACGTCTCTTTAGCGCAATGGACATTGCAGTATGGCCAGGGGACATCTCAATTACTGCGATTGAAGCCATGAGTGTTGGCTTACCTGTGATCGCATGTCGTACTCCCTATACTGAATCGGTAATTGAACAATACGGCGCGGGGATCCTACTAGATACTTTGGAGGTAGATGAGTTGAAAACAGCGGTTGAAACCCTTGTCCGCAAGCCAACTTTACGACTTGTAAAGGGGGAATGCGCCAAAGCTGCCGTGGTAAAGGAATTGAATTGGCGGACCATTGCCCAGCAGTTCCTTGATCTCTATCAAGAGAAACTAGAGGCCAAGAGGAACCGATGACCGGGTTGGAAAAGGGTAGTGCCAAGTAGAAATGTCTGTCTATGAAAATATTGATAGTCCATAATTATTACCAACATGCAGGCGGGGAACACACTGCGCTGAGGGCCCAGCTAGAGTTACTCGAAAAAGAGGGACATCAGGTCGTCCTGTACACGAAACATAACAATGAAATTAGGCAGTTTGACCTTAAGGAAAGGCTCTCTGCTCTTCCCAACACCATCTTCTCCTCTAGCACCTACAGGGAAATAGTCCAACTTGTCCGAGAGGAAAAGCCGCAGATCGCCCATATTCATAACGTGTTCCCCCTCATTTCTCCCTCGGTCTATCGTGCGCTTGCAGATACAGCAGTGCCGATGGTACAGACCATTCACAACTTTCGGCTCCTGTGCCCAAATGGCCTTTTCTACACACACGGCACCGTATGCGAACGTTGTAAACACGGTAATACCCTACACGCAGTTCGCTACCGCTGTCATCGCGAAAGTTATCTTTCAAGTACCCTATACGCTGCCTCAATCGCCTTCCACCGCTATCAAGAGACCTTTCAATCTATTGATCGCTTTATTGCCCTTACTGACTTTACGGCACAGAAGTTGGTCGAAAGCGGGCTGGTCAGCAAAGATAGGATTGTGGTGCTGGGGAATTACTTGCCTGAACCACTGCCACAGGTGAGCTTCGTTGCGCAGCGGGAGCCCTACGTTGTCTTTATCGGCAGATTGTCGGCAGAAAAGGGAGTAGCGCAATTGATACAGGCTGCGCAGTACTTACCAGGCATCAACCTTAAGATTCTGGGGGAGGGGCCTGAACAAGAGACCTTGCAACGGATGGTGGAGGCCCTACATTTACAGCAGGTCGAATTTCTGGGATTTGTGACGGGCGATAGGAAGTGGGAACTTCTGCGGCATGCGACTGCGACTATTGTACCATCTGTATGGTATGAAAACTTTCCTTTCTCTGTTTTGGAGAGCCTTGCGGTGGGTACGCCAGTCGTGGCCTCTAATCTCGGAAGCCTACCATACGTGCTACAAGATGGTGTAACGGGTCTCCTTTTCACTGTTGGGGATCCGTTGGATCTGGCAGATAAGATTCGCGCTCTGTCGACACAACCTCAACTCACAAAACGGATGCGGCAGAAAGCGCGCGCTCTGATCGAGCAGCGTTACGTAGCATCAGTACATTACGAGCGGCTTATGGATATCTATCAGGGCGTTCTTGACATGGAGTCCACGGACAAGGCATGAAATTGAAACCGATAGAGATCATAGAGAATATTGCCTGATGAATCGAAGGGAAGTTCGGGTAGTCAAGCAAAGATCGTTCAACAAGGGACATGTATCGAAAGGCGCAATAGTATGAGCAGGCCTGCGGTAGGGGCGCCGAGTGTAGCCGTGATCGGATGCGGCTACTGGGGCAGAAACCTGGTGCGAAACTTTGCGCAACTGGATGCTCTCGGGATGGTGTGTGACGTTACACCCGCCGGACGCCACGTAGCTTCATCGTTGGCACCAGGCGCAATTGTGGTGTCGGATGTAAGTGAGGTGTGGAAGGCTTCTGTTCCGGGCGTCGTGATTGCCACACCGGCTGAGACGCACTTCGATTTAGCAAGACAGGCCTTAGAGATGGGGAAGGATGTCTTTGTCGAGAAGCCTCTGGCTCTGACGTATGAGCAAGGGGAGCAGTTGGTTCGGCTTGCTGAAGAGAGCAAGCGTATCCTGATGGTCGGACACGTATTGGAGTACCACCCTGCTGTTGTGCGCCTCTTGGAACTGGTACGAGAGGGCGAGTTGGGACGAATTTACTACATCTACTCTAATCGTCTCAGTCTAGGAAAGATCCGACGTGAAGAAAATATCCTATGGAGTTTTGCTCCTCATGATATTGCCGTAATCCTACGCTTGATGGGTAGCTTGCCTCTGCAAGTGAGTGCTTCTGGCGGTAGCTACGTGCAACCGAACATTGCCGATGTGACAGTAACGAACCTACTCTTCGATAATGACGTCCGTGCGCATATCTATGTCTCGTGGCTCCACCCCTTCAAAGAGCAACGTCTGGTTGTGATCGGATCTCGCAAGATGGCCAGCTTCGACGATGTGACGAAACGGTTGGTGTTGCACGATCAACGCGTCGAGCTTCAAGAAGGGCAACCGATTCCGATCAAGGGTACGGGCGATGCGGTTGCTTTTTCTAATGCGGAACCGCTCCGCCTTGAATGTCAAGCTTTTCTCCGAGCGATGGAGACCCGACGACCGCCAATCACAAACGGACATAGTGGCCTGCGTGTGCTACAAGTCTTGCAGGCCGCCCAGCGCTCACTCGTCACAAATGGGCAACCGGTTATCGTACCGATCCATACTCTTCGCCCCAACCGACTGAGAGAGCATGTATGAGCGCGCCCTTTATACATCCTAGTGCCTACGTCGACGACCCTTCTCAGATCGGGGATGAGACGAAGATCTGGCACTTCTCTCACGTGATGAGAAATGTACGCATCGGACGTAGGTGCGTATTGGGACAGAATGTTTTCGTGGCTGATGGCGTGGTCATTGGCAGCAACGTCAAAATTCAGAACAACGTATCTGTCTATGCAGGTGTTGAATTGGAGGACGATGTTTTTTGTGGCCCTTCGTGCGTTTTTACCAATGTTTCAAACCCTCGCTCCCAGATTGTTCGCCATCATCTATATGAGCGAACCTTAGTACAGATGGGTGCAACCATTGGCGCCAACGCAACGATCGTTTGTGGCGTGACCATTGGTCGCTATGCCTTCATTGCTGCGGGCGCGGTCGTGGTGAACGATGTGCCCGATTATGCATTAATGATGGGAGTTCCCGCGCGTCAGCGAGGGTGGATGAGCCGGCATGGTCACCGCCTATCCGATTCAGAAGCTGATGGCACGATGACCTGTTCTGAGAGTGGCTGGCGCTATCGAGAGGTCGAACCGGGCGTTTTGCGCTGCCTGGATTGGCCTGAGGAGAAACCTCTGGCAACGTGAATGCCAAGCACCAGGATGCCGAATTCAAGGAAGTTACCTGATGAAAACGACAACATCAATAGAGGAAAAGATACCGGTTCTAGATTTGCAGCAGCAGTACGCTGCATTAGAGCAGGAGATTGACGCGGCGATCAAAGAAGTACTTGAGAGCACGCAGTTCATCCTGGGACCTACCGTTCGCGACCTGGAGCAGAAAGTGGCAGTGTTCTGTGAGTGTGATTATGGGATAGGAGTGGCTTCCGGGACAGATGCGTTACGACTCGCGCTTGCCGCATTGAAGGTGGGACCAGGGGACGAAGTTATTACGACACCGTTTACTTTCATCGCCACCGCCAATACTATCTCCCATTGCGGCGCTACACCGGTTTTCGTGGATATTGATCCGCTTACTTATAACCTGGACGTGCAACAGCTAGCCGCGGCAGTCACGCCACGCACCAAAGCGATCGTACCCGTGCATCTCTATGGACATCCGGTTGACATGGAACCGATCATGTCCTTAGCAGAGCAGCACAGGCTGTCCGTAATCGAAGATTGCGCACAGGCGATCGGTGCCCGATACAAGGAGCAGTCCGTTGGCTCATTTGGGGATGCTGGTTGTCTCAGCTTCTATCCCACAAAGAACTTAGGTGCTTACGGCGACGCAGGCATGGTGGTGACGCGAGATGCCGAATTGGCAGCAGGTATAGACAAATTGCGCCGGCAGGGAGGTGGAAAGAAGTATCATGCCGAGCTGCTTGGCTTCAACAGCCGCTTAGATAGTCTGCAAGCTGCTATTCTCCGTGTTAAGCTCCGATATCTAAACGGTTGGAATGAAAGTCGCCGCAAGATTGCGTATTACTACAATGAACTGCTTGCAGGCTTACCTGTGACCACACCCTATGAAGCACCAGAGGTATATCACGTCTATCACCAGTATACCATTCGCGCTCCGGAGCGTAACGCGTTGGTTGCCTACCTTGAAGGGCAGGGAATTAGTACGATGGTGTATTATCCTGTACCTCTTCACCGTCAAAGGCTATATTCAGAACTAGGATATGGCGAGGGAAGCTTGCCAATGAGTGAAGCGGCGAGTGATGAAGTTCTTTCCTTGCCTATCTTCCCGGAGCTTTCACCGGTACAACAAGAGAGGGTCGCGATGGCAATTCGGCAGTTTTACAACGGTTGAAAAGCGATCAGAGTCTTGTGGGCCCCCGGATGCTTATATGGATATGGACTTCGTCTGGCTACTTTTCCATTCATTCTTGATGGATTGGTAGCAGCGGATCGAGCTGATACGACGACCCTTGACCCAAGGAGGACATTGAGGCAGACGAATGTTAGACTCGAATGAGAGAATATTCCTCGCCACTGTGAGAGACATTGAATACTTGGAAGCCAATGTCATTGAGAGATTCCAGCGCTCGCTGTGTCTGTTTGGGGTGGATCTCACGAAAGCGATGATGGAACTCGACGAGGATCTGCTTCACCTCCAGCCGGGAAGTCACGATATCATCTATTACGGCGTACTCAGCGCCTTCAATATCCATCTTCAGGATGTCAATGGTTAGGTGACCAAGTTCCTTGAGGATTGTGGGCAGTCTGCGTACTTCGAGTTCGACTGGGCTGCTCTCACCTCTATTTTGTGGTAGAACCGTATGTGAGATATGCGTGGGATTGGCCGGTGGAAAGAACTTAACGATGCCATCCACATCGGAAACACCGTATTCCTGTAACCGAAACTGCTCTGGCGTTTCCTGTTGCTTGATCCACGCGATGGATTGCGGGGTCGGATCAAAGCCATAAACGGTCACGCCGTATGATTTGATCAAAGATAAATCGAATGAGATATCATTTCCAAGTCCAAAAGAGTAAACAATGCTCTCCTTGGTAAGATCCGTTGGGCAAACACACCAACCTCCGTACTTTGTCCCATGATACTCCTTCAGGCAGTTGGCCTGAACTGGATAGAATAGGTCACGACCTACTGCTACTTTGGCAAGGCGCTTCGCCACATGTAAGCCTTTTTGTAACATATTCACGATATCTCCATCACCTGCCGTCCTGAGGCGCCCAACGTCTCTTGCTCCTACTACATGGCCCTGGTAGTTCCTTTTCGCGACACCCTTTTACTCCATCTCCAGTACGACTTTGAGCGTCCCCTTGCGGGTAGCATGCTCAAACGCAGCGAGCCCCTCGTCAAGAGAGTAACGTGCATGGATGAGGGAGGTGACGTCCACAAGGCTAGCCTCCAATAGGCGCAGGGCTGGGGCGAAGGGACCACAGCGGGAACCTAGGAGCTGAATCTCGTCCACGACAAGCGTGCTTAGATTCACCTCCACGTTGCCTGCATAGGTGCTCTTGAGAATAATGGTGCCGCGCGGGTGCACGAGGCGGCGAGCGCTATCGAAGGCTGTTGGATTGCCAGCGCACTCCACCACGATATCAGTCGAGTTATCCGGCAAGATGCTCTCTCCGTCACGCGGAACGACTTCCGTGGAGATGCTCCGTCGGGCCAGGATCTCCAGTTTCGCCTCGTGCCTGCCGATAGCGTGCAGGTCACAACCTGTCAGCGCGAGCACCTGCGCCACCAGCAGACCGAGTTTTCCATCGCCTATGACAACGACACGATCTGTCGGCCGGATCTGGATCTGTTGCAGGATCTCACAAGCGGCGGCTAGAGGCTCCGTGAAGAGAGCTTCATCGTCTGTCACGTTTTCCGGCACCCGCAGCAAGTTTCGTGTTGGCAGAATGGTATAGTCGGTGTGGGTGCCATCACGGCGATCGATGCCTAATGTGGTACGATGGGGACAATGGGTGGGATTCCCTATACGGCAGGTCTCGCACTCACCACAGTACGCATTGATCTCACCCACTACCCGTTGTCCCACTAGGGTCGGATCATCACTCTCCTCCACGACACCCACGAATTCGTGGCCAAGTACACCCTGGAACCCCATGTAGCCACGGGTTAATTCCAGGTCAGTATTGCAGATCCCACTCTTGAGAATACGCACTAGGCTCTCGCTTTTTGGACGAGTGGGTGGTGGGTAGTCGGTTCGTAGCGATAGCGTCTTGTCAAAGTGTAGTGCACGCATTTTCTCCTACCTCATTCCTCATGGTGAGAGGATAAGATCGCCGAAGGTTAGCAATCCCCGTAAGCGTCGCTCTCTATTATCCGAGACGAGCGGTCGTGGGAGGCGGAGCTCCTTGCTCGCAACCACTGTTTGTGGTTCAGAACTGGGGGGCGAATCATTGTCATTTAGCAGGACGACATAGCCGAGTGCAATATTCTCACCTGGCGTGATACTTAGCAGCGACCACGGAATACAAGTTTCTAGCGTATACCCACTTGGCAGAGGCTCGGACGCCACCTCTAGCAACTGGTTCCGAGAATCGTTGGGTCCCAAAGAGTATACTATGCCCTCGGCACCAAACGTTCTAAGATCGCCCGCAGAGAAGGCGAAGTGAAAATCATCCTGAAGGATCCTGTTGCTTTCTGATTCGTCATCGTCATCCGCCATTTTTGTGTCTATCCACAGTTCCACTGCGTCTCCCCGGTACAACTCGTTGCCGGTCAACTCTCGAGGCTGGTAGTGCTCCTCGTCCGTCCGCTCTACGGCCAGGTAGAGGCACTCGTTGTTCCAGGCGAAGCGAGCTTGACCGCTTAGATCGTCAAAACCACTCCAGCTTTCCCGCCCATACACTGGATTGACGAGGGGAACCGGTTCACCCATCCATTCGTTCAGGTTGCCGTCTACGATGATAGCTGCTCCACCTGTCAGATGGCGCGCATTCGCATCCAGACCGTTCTCACTCCGCAATCGCGCTAGGAGTGGTAATGGTGTTTCTGTTGCAGTCGCAGTTACGGTACGGGTAGGTCTTAGGGGCGTAGCTGTCAGCGGGACAACTATGACTTCTGTCGCTACCGTCGTCGTAGAGGGCTCTATGGTAAGAGTTGGAGAGGATCGGTCCGTGGAC
>JALZCF010000246.1 GCA_030863245.1 Chloroflexota bacterium | reverse complement strand
GGTAGCGGGTGCGAACTTGTTCCAAGAGACGTAGGCCATCACGGTTATCATGCTCCGATCCAACCAGCGATACGTCTAGCACAGCAAGCGTGTAAGGACCCTCGTCCAACGCATCCACGGCATTCCGGTAGCTCGATGCACGGCGAGGCGTAAAGCCCATATCGACCAACATCTCCGTCAACAACTCCTGCCACGCCGGATCATCCTCGACAAGTAGCACCCGCTTGTTCATCTCAGCCCCCTCCATCCCCCTATCGCTGCCCATCCTTCACACACACCCCACAACCACCTCATCCTCCCGCGCCGTTCACCCTCCCCGCTCCCCGCTTCATGGCTCTAACATTCCCAATCGTTTCATCCCTCATCCTTCATCCTTCATCCTTCATCCTTCCAGACTCCCCCTCTCACCAACGCGGCAGCGTAATCTCGAAGATCGCCGGCTCCCCCGGTCGGCTCCTTACGGCGATGTCCCCGCCACAACGATGGAGATGGCTTCGCACCCACCAGAGTCCGAAGCCGAGTTTGCGCTCGCTACCGCCAGAGACGTTCAGTTCGAAGACGCGCTCAAGCAGCCCTTCCGGGATGCCAGGCCCGCTGTCCGTGATGAGGAGCGTTACGGTATCGTCATCGTAGCTACCCCGGATGACGATCCTGCCCTCGCCTTCCATTGCGTCAGAGGCGTTCTGCAACAGATTGTGGAAGATCAGTTCCAGTTGGGGCGCCCCGGCTCGTACCGGCGGCAGGTCGTCCAGACCCTCCGCTTTGACGAGCACCGTACGGGGGAGCTGGGCCTCATGCAGTGCCTCGTGCCAAGCGTCTTCTACGCGAACCGGCGTCAGTTCGATGGGCCGCAGGTGGCGTACCGTGTCCCGTACGATGCCCATCGCATCGCGCGCTGCACGCTCGATCTCGATAAGGTTACGCGCGACGTATGGGTCCTGGCGTGCCAGATGCGATTTTTGCTGGATACCCTGGACCCGCACGGGGATCGTGCCGACCTGGTTGTTCAGGCGATGCATCAGATTCGCGGCGATATCGCCGACGGCGGCGAATGTTTCGGATACCGCCAGCATCCGCTGGGCCTGCTCGGCTTGTTCGGTGTGGTAGAAGGCCAGGGCAGCCTGGTTGACAAAGTTGTCCAGTAGCAGCAGTTCCTGCCGTGTGAAGGGGCGCGGGTCCCGAAGGCTGACGTAGAGCACGCCGAGCACATTACCCGCAGCCAGTAGCGGGTAGCAGACAATGGAGGAGATATCATCGGCGACCATGGCGGGATGAAGCGACAGATCGGATTCCTCGTAAGAGAGGATACGTTCCCTGCGTCGTACCGCACGTGCTCCCATCCCATCTGAGCGTGGCGTGTCCAGGTGGACAGATAGATCTTTCCGCGTCCCGATGCCCACTCGTGAGTGGTCATCGAAGCGGCCTTCCTTCCCGTCATACCGGTAGAGCACCGCCGTTGCCTCGCCACGATTCGTCGCACCCGCCGCCACCACTTCCAGCGCGCGCTCCGCGATCTCGCGCAGCATGGTCTGGTAGTCCCCTCGTGGTCCCAGACTGTTCATCCGAGCGCCTACCTCACGCATGGCATCAAGTCCCTGGAAAAGCTTGGCTCGCTCCCATGCGCTCGCGACATACCGTGCCAAGGTTGCTAGGAGGCGCTGATCCTCTTCGTCGAATGCAGCTACCTCCGTCGAATCGACCGCGATAACGCCAATGACATGCTCACGTGCCCGGATGGGCACACAAAGAAGCGAGCGTAGTGCGGCCTGGTGCGGCGAGTGACTGGGACGAAAACCCTCGGCATTGCGCACGTCGTGGAGCACCTGCAACTCCCCCGATGCCCAGACACGCCCCGCGATTCCCTCACCGAACTGATAAGGACGGGGGCGACCCTCGCCTTGCCACGGCGTGCCGAACCAGACACGGGGTACCAGCAGATCGGCCGCGCGATCGACGAGGAAGACCGTCCCGCGGGATGCGCCCATCAAGTGAACCGCATCGCGGATGATCGCGTTCCACGTGCCCTCGAAATCGCCCGTCTCTTCAAACTCGACGACCGTCTCGAGGATGGATTGGAGGGAGGTTAGTTTCGGTTCGTGCATTTCCAGACAAAAAACGCCCACCAGAACCCGATAGCGGGCAGGTGAGCGTCGGTGACTCGATGTGGTTACAGTGACAGTGCCGGCAGCGTCTACATCATAGGATAGTGATATTTGTCATCATCTTATATGACAAATGTCGTACGGCTAGCAAGGCGAGAGTACTATCATTAAGTATTGCATGTTGCATATTGCATGTTACGAATGGAGTGGCATGTGTTTCATACTGCGAGTTCCGTATGCCCTCCACCTTTGATGCCTTACGTATCGCCTACTTCCGCTGTATGACATGCAACATGCAACAGCGATTAGCAACTTACAGTTGATCTACTTATAGTATGTCCCTTCGGGGAATAGACCAAAAAATCCTTTTCGCTGTTAGGGGTTATCGGTTCAGATAGTGGATGGTGTGCTTGATGGAAATTTCACTTGCTGCCCCAGAGAGCTTGTGATACAATGCGCAATCGCCAATGAGTAGATGGTCTGTCGTGTCTCGACTTTCCTTACCGCTCGTTGTATCTGTGTTTGCTCGCAAATGACATACTGGCCCCTCTCACGTAACCATCACGGAGAATCCGCATGAGTCCCTATGCTGTGCTCGCCGCTTTTGTGGTTGCTGCCGTTCTACTACTCGCCGTACCCATCATTGGTTCCAAGCTTCTAAGCCCTCGTAAACCGAATCCAGTAAAGAATTCCATCTACGAGTGTGGGTTGGAAACGGTAGGTGAGACCTGGGTGCAGTTCAAGGTCCAGTACTACATCTATGCTCTGGTATTCGTCATCTTCGATATCGAGACGATCTTCCTATACACCTGGGCGGCGGCGTATAACCGGCTGGGCCTGTTCGCGCTGATACAGATGACTATCTTCCTCGTCATCCTGCTCGACGGCCTCTTCTGGGCTTGGAAGAAGGGCGCGTTGGAGTGGGTTTAACCAGGAGGGTCGCTTACGGACTGAAGGTCCGCCTTGGGGTGCTCCGACCTTTAAGAGATTGAGAACTGGAAGTGAGGACGGAAGTAGATGGAAACCATCGATCGGATCTTCATTACAATAGGTGGCTGGTTTAGCGCCTTCTTAGTCGACATCCTCGGTCTGCCACCGAGTATCGCGGCAGTGATTGGCATAGTTGCGCAGGCCATTGCGATTGCTACGTTCGCGGCGTTGACTTTCCTCGCGCTCACCTACACAGAGCGCAAGATTATCGCGCGCGTGCAGGATCGCATCGGTCCTAACCGTGTGGGTCCATATGGGTTGCTGCAACCGCTTGCCGACGCGATCAAGATGTTCACCAAAGAGCAGACGATGCCGGATATCGCCGATGCGATCGTCTTCCAGCTCATGCCCATCTTCGTGGCGGCACCCGCACTACTTCTTTTCGCGGTAATTCCATTTGGCGAGGGGATGGTCGCGGCCGACCTCGACGTCGGCCTGATCTACATCGTCGCAATTGGCTCCATCGCGGAGATCGCAATTCTATCCGCAGGATGGGCGAGTCGGAACAAGTTCTCCTTGCTGGGTGCGATGCGCGCGGTCGCCCAGATGATCTCCTACGAGATTCCAATGGTGCTCGCCCTGACCGGGATCATCCTCATGACCGGCTCTTTGAACCTGTATACCATCGTAGAGGCGCAGGTGCTGCCCTTCATCCTGCTGCAGCCCTTTGCGTTCCTTGTCTTCCTCACAGCTGCCGCTGCGGAAACAGGACGATCGCCTTTCGATATTATCGAGGCCGAGTCAGAACTGATTGCAGGTTACCATACGGAGTACGCGGGGATGCAGTTTGGCCTCTTCCAGATGGGGGAGTTCCTCGGCTTCTACGCGCAGGCTGCCATTATCACCACTCTTTTCCTCGGGGGATGGCGAGGGCCGGAGATTATTCCTTCCTGGATGTGGTTCTGGCTTAAGTCCTGGTTGATGGTCTTTATCTTCCAGTGGGCGTTCCGCTCTACCTTCCCGCGCCTGCGCATCGACCAACTACAATATTTCTGCTGGAAATTCCTCGTGCCGGCTGCCGTGCTGAATCTGTTTGTCACGGCCATTCTTGTCTACTTCTTCCCCATCGTCGAGGTTCCCTTCACGGGCGTGGAGTTCGTCCCTGAAGGACTAGGATGGTTGGTCACGTTGGTGGCCTATCTGCTCGGCAATGCGATCGTCGTGGCGCTTCTGGCCGTGCTCTATCGAGGTCAGGTACGGCGCAGCGTGGCGCAGTTCGAGGCAGATGAGGAGAGCGCGATGCCGGCGATAGAGCTTGAAAGGGAGGCTGCGGTCGCATGACGTGGGAACAGGTCGCATTCTTCTTCTTCGCTACGCTGACTATCCTGGCGGCGCTCGGTATGGTGGGAGTTGCTAGTGTCTTCCACGCGGCGTTGCTGATGATTGTCGCTTTCATCGGCATCGCGGCGCTCTACATGGTAATGGGGGCGGGCTTCCTCGGGGTCATCCAGATCCTAGTGTACGTCGGTGCGATCGCGGTACTGATGCTCTTCGCTCTCATGCTCACACCCCGCGTGATGCAGCAGGACGATCGCTCTCGTTACACGGCCCAGTGGCCCGTCGCAGCGCTGCTCGCCGCCGCCTTTGTCGTGCTGCTGGCGACGCAGCTCCTCGACACTCCCTGGTCTCTCGCCACCGTCGGGCCCGTGCTTCCAGGCGAATTCCGTGATTACGCCGCCGAGCTCGGCCTCGCCTTCATGAACCCAGATGGCTACCTGCTCCCCTTCTACGTCGCAGCAGTCCTGCTCCTCGTAGCTCTCGTAGGAGCGATCGTCATCGCACGTGAAGAACCGTAGGATCCGTGGAGCGGAGAGCGGAGAGCGGGGAGCGGGTAACGTTGTACGGCCTATCGAACCAGCAACATGCAACATGCAATAATCTCTAGTAACCCATGTCAGCCCACTAACACTCATTCGAGGATAACCTATGTCATCCATCCCCCTCACCTGGTGGCTCATGCTGGCGGCGGTCTTGTTTGCCATTGGCATGTTTGGAGCGTTTTCTAGGCGTAATGCGGTGGCGATTTTGATGGGCATCGAGTTGATGCTCAACGCCGTCAACATCAACCTGGTTGCCTTCTGGCGTTACATCGATCCTGTGGGTGTCACTGGTCTGATGTTCGCCATCTTCTCCATCACCGTCGCAGCGGCTGAGGCGGCAGTGGCGCTCGCGCTCGTGCTGGCGATCTACCGCACGCGCGATACCGTCAACGTCGAAGAGATCGATCTCTTGAAATGGTAGAAAGCTTATGCTAGATCTCGTCTGGCTGATCCCGGTATTTCCCCTGCTCGCATTTGTCCTCATCATCCTAACACCCCTCAAGGATAACAAGGCTGCCAGTTCATGGACCGCCATTGGTATGGTGGGTCTCTCCTGGCTCCTCTCGTGGGCGATCTTTTTCACGCAAGGCAACGAGCTGGTGGAGGCCGCCGCTGAGGGCCATCCTTACCTTCTGGAGTGGCGCTGGCTGCCAACTGGTCCAACTTCCTTTGATATGTCCATCATCCTGGATGGGCTCTCGCTAGTGATGCTGTTCATGGTGCCCTTCGTGGTGCTGATGATCTTCATCTACAGTACGGGCTACCACAATCTGGGTAAACCGAACGTCGAGCCGCGCTACTCCCGCTTCTTCGCCTATGTATCCCTTTTCGCGGCGGGGATGCTGGCGTTGTCCATCTCGGGCAACATGCTCCTTTTCTTCATTGCCTGGGAGATCATGGGGCTCTGCTCCTACCTTCTTATCGGCTTCTGGTTCGAGAAGGGGGACGAGTTTGGCCGTCTCTCGCCGCGATGGTCGGCCCTGAAAGCGTTCCTGACCACCCGTGTGGGGGACGTTCTTTTATTCGCGGGCCTGATGCTGCTCTACAGCGCCACGGGCTCGTTGAACCTGCACGAGATTCTTACTGCCGAGACGCTGGAGATGTTGGAGGAGGCATCATGGGGCATCGCCGACCTCTTCTCGTTGCCGGTCCTGCCGACGATCGCGCTGCTTGTCTTTGGCGGCGCGGTCGGCAAGTCAGCGCAGTTCCCGCTCCACGTCTGGTTGCCGGACGCCATGGCCGGCCCCACCCCCGTCTCCGCGATGATCCATGCGGCGACAATGGTGGCGGCAGGTGTCTTCCTCGTCGCGCGCATGCTGCCCCTCTTTGAGCCGCTGGAAGGCTCGTTGCCGTTGATGGTCGTGGCGCTCATCGGGGCCTTCACCGCCTTCTTCGCGGGCACCATTGCCGTCGCGCAGAATGATGTCAAGGGCGTCCTCGCCTACTCGACTATCTCGCAACTAGGCTACATGATTGCTGCCCTGGGGCTTGGCGGGTTGGTCGCAGGCGTCTTCCACATGCTGACGCATGCCTTCTTCAAGGCGCTGCTCTTCCTCTCCTCAGGCTCCGTCATCCATGGCATGGAGCACGGTGTCCACCACGTCATGGAGCATCGAGGTATCCCTCATAGGGAGTTGATGGCCCACGGGGAGCATGCTGTCACAGAAGATCCCGAGCAGCACCCGCGTAGCGATGAGCTACTTGGGCACATCGACCCCCAGAACATGTGGAACATGGGTGGCCTGCGCGAGCACATGCCATACACCTTCTGGGCCTTCATGATTGGCGGGGCAGCGCTCGCCGGTATCCCCTTCATCACCGCCGGTTTCTGGTCGAAGGACGAGATCCTGGGCGAGGCGTTCCATCTCTGGCAGGAAGGGGAGCTGGCAGGGGGGATAGTGCCGTTCATTGTTCTCGTGCTGCTGACCGTCACCGCCGTGTTGACGGCGTTCTACACGGGGCGCCAACTCGGGCTTACCTTCTTCGGGGAGGAGCGTACAGAAGAGGCAGAGCATGCCCACGAGTCACCCCCCTCCATGCTCATCCCCCTGGGCGTGCTCTCGCTCTTCGCCCTCATCGGGGGATTCGTGAACATTCCGGCGGGCGTGATTCCGGGCTGGGAAGGGTTCCACGGATTGGGGCACATGCTGGAAGAGGTGCATGGCAGCGCTGGCATCGAGTATCACGCGCTTGGCTTCAACTGGTTCCTTGCGCTGCTGACTGGTGGCCTGGGCACCCTAGCCTTCGCCGGGGGCATTGCACTCTATGCGGGTCGTGCAAGGGATCCCCTTCGGTACCTTGGCCCACTGTGGTGGGCGATGGAGCGCAAATGGTTCGTGGACGAGATCTACCGCTTCACCGTCATCCTTCCCGCCGTGGTCACCGCCAACGCACTGGCGCGCATCGATATGGACTGGCTCATCGATCCCATCGTCAACGGTGTGGGCCAGGCTGGGCGCCTCATGAGCGATCTCAACGGCTGGATCGATCGCAACATCGTGGATGGCATGGTCAACTTCGTTGGTATTATCATGGATGAGAGCAGTAGAGCCCTACGCCTCATCCAGACGGGTCGTGTACAAAACTATCTCGTGATTCTTCTCGCTGGCTTGCTGGCTCTAGCCGGCGTCTACTTCCGCTGATAGGAGATCGTTTTCTATGGAATACTCTCAGATTCCTTGGTTGAGCATTATCTGCGTCATCGCCCCCCTGATCGCTGCCTTCGGAACCCTGTTCATTCCAGAGGAAAACGAGAATGCGATCAAGACGTGGGCGAATGCCTCGAGCTTCGTGATCTTCCTGGGGACCCTCTTTCTCTGGTTGGGAACGGGCTTTGATGGAGGGAATCAGGCGTACCAGTTGGGCGAGGAGTATCTCTGGATCCCTGTCCTCGACGTCTTCTACCGTGTTGCAGTTGATGGGCTCAGTATGCCCCTGGTCGTGTTGACCGGTCTGTTGACTTGGATCTCGATCTTCTACAGCACGAGAGTCATCAATTACCGCGTCAAAGAATACTTCTTCCTCTTTCTGCTACTCGCGGTAGGGATGTTTGGCGTCTTCATTTCGTTGGACTTCTTCCTCTTCTACGTCTTCTGGGAGATCGGCCTGGTGCCGATGTACTTCCTCATCGGTGTCTGGGGTGGCGAGCGTCGCGAGTATGCCGCGATCAAGTTCTTCCTCTACACGCTGACGGGTTCGGTTCTGATGCTGTTGGCAATGCTGGGCATCTATTGGAGCGTAGGCACCTTCGATCTGACAGCCCTGCCTGCCCTCAGCGCGGAGCTTTTCGGCGGCAGCTTCATTCTGAAGAGCCTCGCCTTCTGGGGGATCTTCCTGGCCTTCGCGATCAAGGTGCCGATCTTCCCCTTCCACACCTGGCTGCCGGATGCGCACGTGGAGGCGCCGACCGCTGGCTCGGTTATCCTGGCAGGGATTCTCCTGAAGCTTGGTGGGTACGGGATCATCCGCATCCTGATGCCGATCTTCCCCGATACCTTCAACTACTACTGGCTGCCTATCGCCATCCTGGCCGTCATCTCCATCGTCTACGGTGCGCTAGTGGCGATGGCACAGTGGGACCTGAAGAAGCTCATCGCCTACACCTCTGTGAATCACATGGGCTACGCAATGCTGGGTATAGCCGCTGCGGCAGCGACGCTGGATAGAGGACCAGCCATGCTGGAGGCGCGCGCCATTGCGCTGAACGGAGCGCTATTCCAGTTCATCGCGCACGGTCTGATTACGGGCGCGCTCTTCCTCCTCGTCGGCGTCATCTACGAGCGGGCACACACACGCGATCTCAGAGCATTCGGTGGCCTCGGCGCGGTGCTTCCCATCTTCTACGGCTTCATGGCCATCACGGTATTCGCCTCGCTCGGCCTGCCAGGGCTTGCCGGCTTTGTCAGCGAGTTCATGGCCTTTCGAGGGGCTTTCGGCGTCGGCTTGGCTGAACAGCCGATCCTCGCCATTCTATCCGGTATCGCCCTGCTCGGCATCGTATTCACGGCAGCGCTTTTCCTGTGGAAGGTCATCCAAGGCATCTTCCTCGGCCCGCTCAATGAACAGTGGGCAGACCTACCCGACATGCACGGCTGGGAGATGATCGCCCTTGCCCCGCTCGTCGCCTTCTTCGTCTTCTTCGGCCTCTACCCCGCGCCCATATTGAATGTTATCAATGAGGGAGTGGTAAAGGTTCTGAATTTGATGAGCTAGATCCGGATGTTGAAGTAGAGGTTGCTGATATCCTCCTGTGAGCATCCCAGAATGATAGAAGGACTGACATGCCTGATGTAAATTGGTTAGAACTGCTCAACATGCTTGGCCCGGAGCTGCTGTTGGTGCTTGGAGGCACACTTGTGCTGAGCGTCGATATGTTCTTGGAAGACGATGAGAGCCCGTGGTTGCCGGGTATCACAGGGGCTGCACTCGTCGGGGCGCTGCTGTGGTCGTTCTTCCTTATTCCATCCAACTTCTTCCCGGACGGCGAAGGGGTCGTTTTCGGGATGTTCGCGCTGGACAACCTGACCTACTTCTTCCGCATCTTCGCGCTCGGTACCGGCCTGCTGGTTCTGGTTTTGACGGTTGACTACATCAAAGGACGTTCAGAGCAGACAGGCGAGTTCTACGCCTTGCTCCTCTACGTCACCCTCGCCGTGATCCTGACTAGTGCCTCCAACAACCTGAT
>JALZCF010000217.1 GCA_030863245.1 Chloroflexota bacterium | reverse complement strand
ATGGTATCCTCCGCACGGTTGTGGCGGCACTCGTGATGGGAAGTGGGCTTTGGCTCCTCACGGACTCCCAACTCTCTACCGCTCTCTCCCCCTACCTCTTTACGCCTGCCGCCGTTGCCGTTGGCGGCATGCTTTATCTTGTCGTCGCATGGGTCCTTGGCGTAGAGGAAATACGGCTGTTGCCGAGGATGATCCGCCGGAGGAGCGGGTAAGCGTTGGGGCGCCAGGTTGGTTGAAGGAAGAGTGCGCCATCAGTGGACAAGTATGCTTGCCATACATAAAATATCGGAGATGTTAATCTTACGAGCCTCCTTGTTGAGTGTGAGTTGAACGTGCCACAATTCCAAGGTGAACGTTCGATGATAATCAATGGCCTAAAAGCCACGAGTGAACAGCCTTAACATCGAATGAATGAAAGAGAGAAACTACGTTGAACATCCTAGGACAGGTCTCTGTTTTCCCTAAGCTACCCGAACGGATCGAGCGGTTAGATGAGTTGGCCTATAACCTCTGGTGGTCCTGGACCCCGGAGGCGCAAGAGCTGTGGATCGAGATCGACCCGGAGCTATGGGAGGAGGTGAACCACAACCCCGTCAAGTTCCTCCGTGATGTCTCACAGGAGAAACTGAACAATGCCGCGCAAAGCGCGCATTACCTCCACCAATACGACGCTGTCATGGCCGCGTTTGACCAGTACATGGCCCGTGAGGACACCTGGTTCGAGCGTGCGTACCCGGAGCACTATCAGGACGCGATGTGTGTTGCTTACTTCTCTGCCGAGTTTGGCCTACACGAGTCGCTGCCGATCTACTCGGGTGGTCTTGGTGTCCTCTCCGGTGACCACTGCAAGGCTGCCAGTGACCTGAACCTCCCTTTCGTCGGCGTTGGCTTCCTCTACCCACAGGGTTACTTCAAGCAGCGCATCACTGAGGAGGGAGTGCAGCAAGCGATCTATAATAAATTGGACCTGAATGAGGTGCCCGCACGCCCGGCCCGTGACGAGAACGGCGAGCCGGTGATGGTGCAGGTCGAGCTGCCAGGGCGTACTGTCTCGGCTCAAGTCTGGACGATCCAGGTCGGGCGGATCACGCTGCTCATGTTGGATACAGATGTGGACCCAAACGCACCCGAGGACCGGGAGCTGGCCGCTCGCCTCTACGGCGGCGATCAGGAGATGCGCATCTCCCAGGAAATCATCCTGGGCATCGGAGGCGTGCGGGCCCTACAAAAAATGGGTTACAAGCCCACCGTCTGGCACATGAACGAGGGGCACAGCGCCTTCTTGGGTCTGGAGCGCGTGCGACAGCTGGTTCAGGAAGAGGGGCTCAGCTTCCAAGAAGCGGCGGAAGCGGTCCGCGCCAGCACCGTCTTCACCACCCATACGCCGGTACCGGCTGGGAATGATGCTTTCCCCTTCGACTTGGTAGAGCGCTACTTCTACAACTATTGGCCGCAACTTGGAGTCGGGCGCGACGAGTTCCTGGCACTGGCCCGACATGACATGCCCTGGGGCCCCCGCTTCTCGATGACCGTGCTTGCGATACGCCTCAGTGGGCACGCGAACGGCGTGTCCGAGCTGCACGGCGAGGTGAGCCGCGACATGTGGCAGAGCCTCTGGCCAGATACGCTAACTGAAGAGGTGCCGATCACGCATATCACCAACGGTGTGCATCAGCAGACCTGGATCGACCCCGCGATGGAGGCGCTCTTTGACAAGTACTTGCCAGCCACATGGCGTCAGGAGATGGATAATCCCGACGTCTGGGCAAAGGTACGTGACATCCCGGTTGACGAGTTATGGGCTGTACGGCAACTGATGAAGGAAAAGTTCCTGCACTTCGTGCGAGAGCGACTATCGGAACATTACCATCGCATCGGCCTCGGGCCAACGGCCGTACGGGGGGCCGAACGGGTGCTCGACCCGGAGGCGCTCACCATCGGCTTCGCGCGTCGTTTTGCCACCTACAAGCGAGCCATGCTGATCTTCCGTGACATGGAACGGCTGAAGCAGATCCTGAATTCGCCTGAACGACCGGTCCAGATCCTCTTTTCTGGCAAGGCCCACCCTGCGGATGAGCCGGGCAAGTCCCTTATCCAGCAGATCTTCCAGCTGAGTCGGAACGATCCCCAGCTC
>JALZCF010000210.1 GCA_030863245.1 Chloroflexota bacterium | reverse complement strand
CGAAGCGCCGAGCGGGATGGCGTCAAACCGGAGACCTCGCCGGTGCTCGTGCTGCGGATCGACCAGAGCCTCTACTTCGCCAACACCAGCTACTGCGAGGAGGAGGCTCTCAAACGGATCGCCGAACAGGAGGAAGTTCGCTACCTCCTGCTCAATCTCAAGTCCGTACCTGATATCGACGTCAGCGGCTTCGAGATGCTTGGTCGCCTCGTCACGAACCTGGCGGATGCAGGCGTCTCAGTGAGCCTGGCGGAAGTCAAGAAGCCGGTGCTGGAAAAGCTGGAGCAGATCGGCTTTCTGGAGAGCCTTGGCGAGGAGAACGTTTTCTTGACGACGGATGAGGCTGTCAGGACGCTAAAGGCAATGGCGCCGTCGATGGGAGACTGATGATCACCTTCGAGCGAAACGGGAAGCGCTTCAACCACCGCGCCGTTGGCGTCCTGTTACACGAGGAGCGTGTGCTGCTCCATCGAGCGGAATGGGATGATTTTTGGGCATTGCCGGGCGGCCGTGTGGAGCTGCTAGAACCCTCGGCCGAGACGCTCAAGCGTGAGATGCACGAGGAACTGAGTGTTGATATCCGGGTGGAGCGTCTCCTCTGGGTGCTGGAGAACTTCTTTGAGTATCAGGGCGAGCAATTCCACGAGCTGGGCCTCTACTATCTGATCTCCCTCCCTCCAGACTGCCCCCTCCTCCAACGCGAGGGCCCCTTCCCAGGTGACGAACAAGGCGTTCCTCTCATCTTCCACTGGTTCCCCCTCGACCTCCTTCCGGATATTATCCTATACCCCACCTTCCTCCGCCACGCCCTTTCCTCCCTACCGGACCACCCCCTGCACCTCGTCCACACCGACGACAAGTAACACCAGCCTGCCGTCCTTCATCCTTCAAGACCCGACTGGCGCGATGGTTGCTCTAACAGGTATATTATGAGAGGGTAGACACTAGGAGAACATAAAGATGGCAAATATCGACACGTACCTCAAAGCCGTCGGGTTGGGAGTCATCGCTGGGTCGCGTTCTATGTCGGCGCCGGCCTTGCTCACTCATCATCTTGCGAAGAGTGAGCCGCGGGCGTTGGCAAGCACGCCCCTCGGCGTGTTTTCCTCTTCCTGGGTCGCCACTCTACTGCGGCTCGCTGCAGCGGGCGAGATGGTAGCCGACAAGATACCTGGGATTCCGGCGCGGATAGAGATTCAGCCGCTTGCCGGGCGCGTGGTATTTGGTGCGCTCAGTGGCCTGCTGATCTGTGTGGCCGCGAACAAGCCCGCTGCGGTAGGCGCGCTCCTGGGAGGGTTAGGGGCGCTGGCCGGTGCCTTTGGATTCTATCACCTGCGTCGTCTGATAGGCGAGGAGACAGCAATCCCGGATCCCTTGCTTGGCGCTGCGGAGGACGCAATTGTGATTGGAGGGGGGCTGGCCCTGCTGGACAACCGGTGATGATGCCTGCTCGAATCTCAGATGATGGTCAGAAACAAGCGATGAACGACCTTACCAGCGACACCTCTCCTCCCTGGAGCATCACGACCAAGTTACTGGTTGGTTTGAGTCTCATTGCCCTTCTGATGCTAGTGTTGATCGGTGCACAAGGCCTGATCGCGCCGCTCCTGTTAACCTTTGTCTTGATACACGTCCTGCGGCCTATCGTCCTCACGATCCACCGTCTGACCCGCTTGAACTGGCCGCTCTCGGTCACGCTGCTTTACCTGCTACTCGCATTCATCCTCGGCATAGCCGGGGTACAGCTTGGCGGTGTTATCGTGGAGCAGGTGTTGGACCTCTTGACGATTGGCGCGTCGTTCGTGGACAGGCTACCGACTCTCCTCCAGACGCTGCCGTTACCCGTCGTCCCGGCCACCATCGACCTTGAGCTGTGGGCCGAGCAGGCGCTGGGTGTCGTTCAGCCACTGCTTACCCAAGTGGGGGGTGTGTTGGGCATGGTGGCGACGCGAGCAGCGGCGGCGGTCGGCTGGACCCTCTTCATTCTGGTCATCTCCTTTTTCATCCTGCTCAGCCTGGCACCCGGCGCAGGGGCGTCGGTGGTCGCCTGGGCGCCCCCAGGTTTTGGGCATGATGTCCGGCAACTGGGTCAACGAATCTCCCGGATCTGGCGCAGCTTCTTGTATGGTCAGGGACTGCTGTTTGCTCTCACCGTCCTGCTAACCTCCCTTGTCTTTGTCGTCCTGGGTGTGCGCAATGCGCTGGCCTTGGCCCTCCTGGCCGGGTTTGCCCGCTTCGCTCCCTACATCGGCCCCTTCCTCACCTGGACCCTGACCGCCATCGTAACCTTCTTTCAAGAGAGCAATCCTTGGGGCTTGGCACCCCTCCCCTACACCCTCATCGTGGTTGGCTCGATCATTGTATTGGACCAGATATTCGATAACGTGATCTCGCCACGCCTTTTCGGACAGGTCCTGCACGTACCACCTGCGGCGGTGCTCATTGCGGCAGTGGTCGCGATCAACTTGATTGGTCCCGTGGGGCTCCTGTTGGCTGCCCCCTTGCTCGCCACCACCTTGCTGGTAGCGCGCTACGTGCTCCACAAGTTGTTCGACCTTCGGCTCTGGCCGCCAGAGTCTCCTCGGACGGACGTCAGGAAGACGCTCTCCGACAGCTATAGCCATGACAGAGCAGGGACCTCGCCAAGCAGCCAACGTTAGATTGCGCCTTGCAAAACATTTTAAGATCGTTTAAAGTATATTGAGTATCCTTAAAGGTTCTCCCCCGGTTTCCCTCACAACACCAACCTGCGGGTAAGGGAGCGCAACAACCCGCCTTAAGAGAGGAGAACAACCTCATGGACAGTGAGGCTCGATTGCAGCGTGCCGAAGAGCACATCTTCTCCACAGCGTTGCTTGACAGTGGGGCGCGCCTCGGCTTGGCGAACATGTGCTATGGACTGGCTAAGATCCACTGGGTGCAGGAGCAGATGGGTCTACCGGCGAACGCGACCTACGTCGCTGCCCCAGACTGCACGGTAACCCGCAACCGCACGCGCTGGCGCAGTGGCTTCGGTTATGGTGGCATCCTCACATGGGGCGAGGGCGATCAGGATTTGATCATTCTCGATTCCAAGCCAAATGCATGCGGGATGATCGTGGGAGGGCTGGATGAGGTTCCCCCCATGAAGGACCTGATCAAGCGTGTCCACGAGCTGGGGCATGATAACGTCGAGATTGACGGCGTACCGATCGAGTGGGACTTCGGGCTGAGCAATCATTTCATCGATCTCTTCCGTATCGAGCCGCTCGTTGACGTCGACTTACCCCCCTACGCTTTCATGATGCACTTCGCGGGGGATGAGCTGCGCGGCGAGACCTCTTTTGGTCCCGGTCTGTACTGGGACAAGAGTCCAGCACTCCGCGAGCGGATGCGGCTGTTCGATACCCCCTTCGGTCCCCTACGCGTGTTGACTAGGGACGATGCGAGGGGTTACTACGAGTTCTACCAAAAGGTTGAATCCTTCGTCCACAAACGCAGGCTCTATGCGGCCGACCGCCTCTTTGATACCTACGAGCTGATCAACAATGACACCCACCAGGGGCTAACCAACCCCAATCAGCTCCTCCTAGGCTGCTACAGCTTCACCGATTCCAATCGCCTGTACGCCATTGGCCTGCGCCCGGATCTCCCCGCCTATCTGGTTCGTGGCAAGCCTAGCCTCAGTCAAGAAACGATTGAAAATCTGGGCTTCGAAAAACGTGCCCAGAGGCTGGAAGTCTATGATCGTCTCACATCCGCGAATGTGCTACCACATGGTGGTGGCTATGCCTATCCCGACATTCTTGGTGTCGCCGATGTCTACCAGATCGACGGTGAACGCTATTTTGAGGTGGATTTTGCGAACGGACGGGGGCGGCAGGTGATTTCCGCCGTCCGAGATCTGCCCTATGAGTATCGGGGACGAAAGGTCGTGTTGAGAGCCGTGGAATTGGGCCTCGCGGAGCTCGTCGCCCGGCTCATGCCAGAATACATACTGAAGGTGTAATCATGTTTGAACGTAACCTAACGCGCAAAGAAGTGGAACTGATCGAGCAGGTCGAAGAGTTTATTCGGGAAAAGCACAAGGCCGACACGGGCCACGACTACTCCCATGTGCTCGCCGTGACCAGCTATGCCATCCAAATCGCGAGGTCTATCCGGGAGGAGGTCAACCCTTTCATCCTGATCGTTGGCGCGCTCTTCCACGATCTGGGGCGCACCACCACTCACACGGGCATCCTCCACGGTATCCGAGGCGCGACGTTCGTGGAGGAGTGGCTGAATTCTACCTGGGTCAGTCCAAGCGACCGGGAGACGATCCTGCGCATCGTGGCACGCCACACGCCGACCACGATGATTCCGCCAGAAACCATCGAAGAGCGGATCGTGTACGACGCCGATGCGCTGGATCGTCTCGGATTGAACGGCATGCTGCGTGGCATCATGGGTAAGCAGGGCTCCACCGAGGCGATTCTGGAGGATCGCATGCGCAAGCGGCTGGGCGACTTTGGCAAGTTGCACTTTGAGGCGAGTCGCGAGATTGGGCAGTCGAAGCACCACGAGACCCTGCAGGTCGTCGGGCGCTTCCGGGAGATGTTAGACGATCTTGAGCTGGAACTGGCGTCCATTCCCTGGCCCATACCGGAAGGGGTCGAGCTCAAAGTGCCCCTACCCTCCCGCGTGGTCGGAAGCACTGATGTCTAATTCCACAACCAGACTTCGTCCCCTGTCATGCTGAGCGGAGC